>NZ_SORI01000005.1 GCF_004366815.1 Aminivibrio pyruvatiphilus
AGCGCAAGAAGGTTCGTCTGGTCCGCGATCTGGGTGATGGTGTTCACGAATCCCGTGATGCCCGACACCGACTTCGCAAGCTCCGTCACGGCGGCACTGACCTGGCTCCCCGCACCGGAGACGTCTTCTATCAGGGTGGCCATTTCGTCCAGGGCCCTGCCGCCCTTTTCCGCCGCCAGAGAGATTTCCTGGGCCTGCTCCCCCGATTCGGCAGCCGCCTTCGCTCCCGCCTGGGACGCGCTCGCCACTTCCTCCACTCCGGCATTGGCCTCCTCGATGGCGCTCACCGTGTCGTGGGTGTTCTTCGACACCTTGCCCACGAGACCGATCACTTCCTGCACCGAGGCGCTGCTCTGCTCGGAGGCGGCACTCATGTCCTCCGCCCGGGAGAGCACCTTCGAGGCGCTTTCCAGGATTTCCCTGACCGTCCCGGCGGTCCCGGAGATCATACGGTTCACCGCGTCGGCCACGTTCCGGATTTCCTCGATGGACGTGTCCGCCTCCACGGAGGCGGTGAGGTCGCCGGTCTCGGCCACGTACCGGGCCCGCTCGGCGGCCGCCCGGAGGGGACGGGCGAGGCTCCGGGAGAAGAGGATGACCACGATGGAGGCCACCACGAGGACGCCTATGATGCCTATGTAGACCGCCCGGCGCATGGCTCCCACCGCGGAGAGGGACTCCGTGACGTCTGCCGCCGCGAAAACCACGTACCCGTTCGCCAGGGTCCAGTAGGACATGGTCTTCGGGACACCGTTCCACAGGTAGTCTATCCGTCCCTTCTTCTCGCTGATTACGGCATCGGCGTACTTGGCGAAGCTGCCGTCGACCACTTCCCGGAATCCCGGTCCTTCGAACTTCAGGGTGGGGTGGTGGAGATATTTCAGGTCCCGGTTGAGGAGGAAGGCGTACCCCGTGTCGTATATTTTTACCGAATCGAGGACCGTCCTGACGAAATTGAAGGAGAAGGTCATTCCGACGATGGCGGCAACCCGGCCGTCGATGAGGACCGGCTGGGAATAGACCACCACTTCCTCCCCGCTCTCGGAACGCTGGATGTCCCCCCAGTAGGGAGCTATGGTGTCAAGGGGCCTCCAGAACCATGCCGAGGAGGGGTCATTTCTGTCGATGAGCTGGGCGGGGGACATGTTCTTTCCGTCGAGGAACATGAAGAGGGATCCTGCATCAGCCCGCTCGAAGGCCACCATGAAGGTCTTTTCCGTGCCGTAGATCTCAGGGTTGAAAATGATGAACAGTCTCCGCGCCTCCGGAGACTGGATGCCGAGGTCCGTCATGAACTTGCCGTTCTGGGCGCCGAACTGGGGAACCACGATGTCCGCCACGTCGGGATTGGGCAGGCTGGTGAACCTGGTGGTGACAAGGGCCGAAAGGGCCTGGAGCATGCCGTCGAACTTGTTGAATGTGGCGTCCATGCGGTATGACAGAGATTCCGCCAGGGTGATCTCGTACTGCCGGGCCGAATCCTCGAGCCCCTGCCCGCCGATGTGCATGGCGTAAAATCCGATGCCTCCCACTGCCAGCGCAAGGAGAACGATGACCACGGCCAGAATGCGCGTTGCGAGTCTGTTCAGTTTCAAGGAAGAACTCCCCCCTCTGAAGGTGATTGGTGATGGTGGAAAAAGAACAGCCTTCGGCGTCCGAAGGCTGTTCTGCTAAATTTACCTCCGGCGGCCCGGCTGTCATGGCCCGAAGGCTGTAGACCCGAAGCTTTGCGTCCCCGGCTTTCGCCCGGTTTGCCCTATGGGGTGCAGATGAATGCTACAGTCGTTCCTTGAGTTCCTTGAGCTGCCGGGCCCGCTCCGCGCCTTTCTCGTCCAGGCCGAGGCGGTTGACCACAACCCGTTCGTTGACTCCCCGGAAAATGGTCCCGAGGGCGTCGGTACCCGTGACGTCAAAGATGAGCCTGTTCCCCCGGACTTCCCTGAGGACGGCCTTCACTGTCACGGTGGTCCCGAGCATGGCCGGGATCTCGTGTTCGAGGTCGATTCTCCGTCCCACGGAGAGGTAACCCTCCGGAAGCAGGTTTTCAGTCGCCGCCATGGCAGCCTGAACGGCCAGGGCGGCACAGGCTGATGTGGAAAGGTACTGGTTCAGGTAGGGAGAAGAATTGCCTATGGTATCCTCCAGCTCCACCGTCTTCTTCACCTCGGCGCTCAGCCCCGTCTGCAGGAGTTCGGAAAGGTTCAGCATGGAACATCCCTCCTTCTTGTGGATATACTCCCTCTTCCGTCTATTCTACAGTAAAATCTCTCACAGGGGGCAACTGCTCCGCCGTTTCTTCGTCGGTTTTTCCCCGGTTTTCCAGGAGAAAGTCGGCGATCTTCGGGTCGAACTGCCGTCCAGCCTGTTCCTTCACTTCCCTGAGAGCGTCATCCCTGCTTCTGGCAGGCCGGTAGGGGGTCCCGCGGGTCATGACGTCGAAGGCGTCGGCGACGGCGATGATCCTGGAGAGCAGGGGAATGTCCTCCCCCGGGAGGCCGGAGGGGTACCCCGTGCCGTCCCACCGCTCGTGGTGGGAGAGAATTTCGTCCGCCACAGAGGCCACGTCCGGAGTGGCAGAGGAGGCAACCTTGTATCCCGCCTCGGCGTGGCGTTTCACGTCCTCCCATTCCTCCTCCGTCAGGGGGCCTGTTTTGGACAGGATTCTCGGCGGAATGGAGGCCTTCCCGATATCATGAAGGTACGCGGCGAGATCCAGCTTTTCCAGGTCCAGCCTTTCAAGGCCAAGCCGTCTGCCCAGCATGCGGCAGAGCCGCCTCACCGAAAGATTGTGTTCGACTGTTTCAGGAGTGCTCTCCGCAAGGGACGAGAAGATGCTCCCGAGAATTGTCTCCCGGATCTTCCTGCTTTCTGAGATTTTCTTATCGTACATGTCCCCCTCGGCGTCCCGGAACACGTTGGCGAAATCCTGCCAGCGGTGAAGCTTCGCGCTGTACCCGAGGGACATGCTGGGAGGAACGGGCATGTCCTTCACCTGTATCTTCCGGAAGGCATCTTCGATGCGGTTGACGATGGAGGCGGCGTCCTCCTCCCGGGTATGGGGAAGCAGAATGACGAATTCATCCCCTCCCCACCGGAAGAGGAGATCGCTGCTCCTGCAAATTTTCCTCAGTACCTTTGCCGCGGCCTTCAGCAGGGCGTCTCCCACCTGGTGGCCGAAAGCGTCGTTGGCCATTTTCAGGCCGTTGAGATCTCCCATGATGATGCTGAGGGGAAGCTGGCGGTCGCAGTCGAGCCGTTTCAGTTCCTCTTCGAAGAATGCCCTGTTGTAGAGCCCCGTGAGGGGGTCTTTGAAAGATCCCCTGGAGAGCCCCTCCCCGGCGGCCTTGAGGTCTGTGATATCCCTGGCGATGGTCAGGACGGCGGGTTCCTCCCCCCTGACAAGGGGGAAAAAGGAAAGCAGCGCCGGAAAGGAGGTACCGTCCTTGCGCCGGACGATTCCTTCCGCAGAAAACGGGTGCCCCGTATCCAGATTTTTCCAGGCCTGTTTCACCCGGAGGGGGGGCGGGGAGGCCAGGACTGCCGTCATGTCGGACGACAAAAGTTCCTGGACGGTGAAGCCGAGTCCCTTCACCGCCGCAGAATTGACCTCCCGGATTTTCCCGGTGAGATTGTGGATAAAGACGAATTCAGCGATTCCCGCCATAAGGCAGGATAAAAGCTCTCCGGTATCCAAGCCCGATTTCCCGTTTCCGGGAGCGGCGTCTGTTCGGTCCATTCTGAGGTTCCTCCTTCTTTGCCTGAAAAAATGCACTATCCGGTCAATTATACTCCAGGACGGTGAAAAATCAGCCCTTTCCCCTCGCAGTGTTTCTTGTTATATTGTACCGGACGGCCATCGGACTTTTCATCCCCTAATCGAGGAGGTTTCTCATGAGAATCGTCGGATTCTGCAATCTGAAGGGCGGCGTGGGCAAGACCACCGCATGCCAGAACCTTGCGGTCGCCCTCGCCCGGAGAGGGCTCAGGGTCGCGGCTCTCGACCTCGATCCACAGAGCAACCTCACCGCCGGGTTCGGCATCTCCGTTCCGGAGGAACATCCCTATATCTACGACTTCCTTCTTGGAGACGTCTCCTTTGAAGAAGTCAAGGTTTCCCGGGAGGGGGTTGACGTGATTCCCAGCACCCTCGACCTCGCCATGGCGGAGATGCAGATCGAAAGCCAGCCCGGGAGGGACACCCTGTTGCGGGACGCCCTTGAGTCGGCCGGCCTCTCCGGTTACGACTGCGTCTTCTGCGACAGCCCTCCCCAGCTCGGCATATTCACCCGCAACGTCCTCGCGGCGTCCCACGAGGTTATTGTTCCCCTGGAAAGCGAGTTTTACAGCCTCGCGGGACTCCGCCTCCTTTCCAGGACGGTGGAGCTGTTCCGCAAGAGGCTGAACAGGGGGCTGGCCATCGGGGGGGTGCTCCTCACCAGGCATAACCCCAAGATCATCATGAACAGGGAAGTGGAGAAGGAGGTCCGAAGTCATTTCGGCGACAGGGTATTCTCGCGGTACATCCGCCAGAACATCAGTCTTGTGGAAGCCAGCGGGGCTGGAGTCTCCGTCTTCGGATACGATCCGGAAAGCAACGGCGCCCTCGATTACTCCGTGGCGGCCGATGAACTGCTCGAGAGGTGGAAGAACGATGGCTAAAAAAAGACCCAGCCTGAAAAATTACCTTTCCACGGGAGAAGTGTTCGCCGGAGAGGAACCCCTTTCCCCCGCCGCGGAAACGGCAGGAAAAACGGTTTCGGAAGAAGCTGCGGCACCTGCGGAAAAGGCTCCGGAAGGGGCCGGCGGGAAAGCTGCGGAAAAAAAGGCGGCGCCGGCGAAAAAGAAGACATCGTCGTCTCCGGAAAAGAAGCCTTCGGCGGCTTCCGGAAAGAAGGCGGCCGGGGAGAAAAAAACGCCCGCCCTGCGGAGCCGGGCGAAAAAAACTTCCACGGCTCCGGAGAAGCCTTCGGAGAAAAAGGGTGAAGAATCTTTTGCCGGCGGAATGGACTCCATTCTGGAGATGCTGGCCGCGGAAGACCGTCCCCTGTGGGAGAGGCTCTTCGGGGCCGCCGAGACTGAATTTTTCCCCCTGGACCTGGTGGAGCGGAGGGAGGATTTCCGCACCATGCCCCGGGACCGGTTCACCCTCTTCCGGCTCGAGGAGCCGGGAAAACCCCTCCATCACGTAAGGACGAGCGTCCAGATCCGTGAACCCCTGGTCTGTCTCATTAAATGGGACGAGACAGGGCGGATTTCCGTGTTCAGATAAGGGGCGGAGTCTTCAGCAGAATTTCAGCCGCTTCTTCGAACGGCCGGGGGTGCCCGAAGAAATACCCCTGACCGCAGGTCGCTCCCTGTTCCGGGGACGGGACAGCCGAAAAATGGTATCCTTAACTGAAGATCAGCGTATTCTTCCCTGAAAGGTCGGTTGTCTCCCATGTATTTTTTCGAGATGCTTCTCTCCGCCGTGTCCCTCTCCATGGACGCCCTGGCGGCGTCACTCGGGATCGGAGCCTGCCTCGGAGCCGCCACGGGCGGCGCGGCGGCCCTCAGGGTCGCGGGAGCCTGCGGCGGCTTTCAGTTCGCCATGCCCCTGGCCGGGTGGTTTCTGGGCAGCCGCTTCCTGGTCTTTATTTCCGGCTATGACCACTGGGTAGCCTTCGGGCTCCTCGCCCTCGTGGGGGGCAACATGATCCGCGAATCCTTCAAGCCCGAGGACCCGGCCTGTCCTCCCTCTGATCCCTCCTGCGGCATCGCCCTCCTGACTGTGGCGGTGGCCACCTCCATCGACGCCCTTGCCGTGGGGGTGAGCTTCGCCGCCGTGGGGGCCCCGGTGATGGTGCTGGCGTCATGGTCCGGGGCGATAACGGCCTTCGCCTGTTTCGGGGGCGTCCTGGCGGGGTTCCGCGTGGGGCAGCTTCTCGGCAGAAAAGTCGAGTTCGCCGGAGGACTGGTGCTGTGCCTCATCGGGGCGAACATCCTGAGGGTTCATCTCATGGGGTAGACAGGGGAGACGCCTGGGTGTACATGGTGCTCTGCGCCGACGGAACGCTGTACACCGGCTGGACCTTCGACCTCGCCGCGAGGGTGGAAGCCCACAACCTCGGCAGGGGTGCCCGGTACACGGCGGGGCGGCGGCCGGTGAGGCTTGTCTTCAGCGAGCGTCTTCCCTCGAAGGGAGATGCCCTCCGGCGGGAGCTGGCTATCAAGAGAATGTCCAGGCAGGAGAAGGAAAGACTGGCGGCGGAGCGCATCGGTGTTCCTCTTGTGTCTCCCGGAGAGGGAGGACTATAATATGCACTATTCACGAACAGGAAGGGAGACCGGCATGGAAAGCGAGAGTAGCGCGAGACCAGAACCGTTGTGCGGCCACATCCGCTGAGGGCGTCCCGACGGTTTTTTCGCGTCCGGCGCCCGCCGGGCGTGAAGGGAGGCTCCAGGGCAGTTCCTGTCTCTCCTTTATCGCCCCCGACAGCTTCAAGCCCTCCGGTTCCGGGAATTCCCGCCCGGACGGAGGAACATCCGCGAAGGGGGATAATTCCATGATTTCCATACTGAAAACCTTTCCCGACAAGAAGAACGCTTCTCTCACCCTGGAGAGTCTGGAACCCGGGAGCTGGATCAACCTGACGGCGCCCTCGAAAGAGGAGATGGACACGGTAAGCCGGGCCGCGAAATGCCCCGCCGATTTTCTCGCCGCCGCCCTGGACCCGGAGGAAGCATCCCGCATCGAGGCCGACGACGGGTGCCTGCTGGTGGTGATCAACGTCCCCAAGGTGGAGGGAAACTTTCGTTTCGATGCCATTCCCATGGGCGTCATCATCACCACGGAGCACATCGTCACCGTCGCCCTGGAGCAGAACGACGTCCTGCCCTCCTCGCCCCAGTCTCTGGCCGCAGTCAGCACGTTCAAGCGGACCCGCTTCCTCTTCCAGGTGCTCTTCCGGGCCGCCACACTTTTCCTGAAATATCTCGTCCAGATCGACCGCCGGTCCAACGCCATAGAGGCCAATCTAAGAAAGTCCATGAGGAACGAAGAGCTTTTCCAGCTCCTTGACCTCGAAAAGAGCCTTACCTATTTCACCAGCGCCCTGCGGTCCAACCGGTCGGTGGTGGACAAACTCATCCGGCTCTGCGCCAACGCCCAGATGCACGAGATCGTGAAGGTCCGGGAGGAGGACGAGGAACTCCTTGAGGACGTGAAAATCGAATACGACCAGGCATACGAGATGGTGCAGATGTACAGCAACATCCTCAGCGGCATGATGGACGCCTTCGCCTCCATTATTTCCAACAATCTGAACATGGTCATGAAATTCCTCGCCTCAATCACCATCATCCTGGCGATTCCCACGGTGGTGGCCAGCTTCTGGGGAATGAACGTCCATGTTCCTCTCGGAGGGCATCCCCTGGGCTTCTGGGGCGTTCTGGCCATTTCGGCCCTGTTTGCGGGAGGCTCGGCCTTCCTGCTCTGGAAGAAGCACATGCTGTGAAGCCCCGAAGGGGGAGGAGGGGGAACCATGGCGAAACAAAGAAGGGAAGAAAGGGAGCCCTGGGAGTACCTCGGTAAAAAACGCGTGCTCTGGAAGCAGATCATCGCCCTTCTGCTGTCTGTCATTGCCCTCTTTCTCATCGTCGTCCTCGGCGATTTTCTGTTCCATTATTTTCACCTGGGCAAGGACTGGTCCGACTCCCTCCTGGTGAGAATGATCGTGGAGCGGCGGCTGATCCTGCCATTTTTCAGGTAGGTGCAAAGGCCTTCCCGGCGAAAGGGGAAGGCTTTTTTCTTTCTCCCCCCGGCAGCTCCGGTCTCGCCCCCGTCCTTCTTCTGCTGTCGGCCGCTTTTTGACCTCACAGTTTTTTTGCAGTATAATAATTTCATTAGTTTTTCAAAGCTGAGTGCTTTGTCTGCGCAGCAATCCTGTCGATACAGATCCCCGGCAGTCCGGCTGAGAATTCCGTTCCCTGGCTTTTCCTGCCTTCTTTGTCCTTCCGAAGGGCTCAATCCATGAAAGGAGCAGATAGATGAAAAAACACGCATTTTGTATTCTGCTGGTATTGTGTCTGGTGCCGGCCGCGCTTTTCGGTACGCCTCTGCAGGCTTCAGGAGAAGAGCCTCCTGTTGTGTTCGCTGATTTCAGCTGGGACAGCGTCCAGTTTCACAACAGGGTGGCAGGCTTTATTCTCGAACACGGATTCGGCAAAGAGGACAACAGTCTCAGCCACGGAGAAGCAGCCGCTGCGTTTCTGAAGAAGCATCCGGACCTTTGGCGGGAATGGGTGGACGGGCCGGCGGCGGAAAAGGTCGCCGCTGCGCTCGCGGATTCGGGGAAGTAATGGCTGTTTCCGCAGGGAAAGGCGGACCGGGGCTTCCCCGTCCGCCCTTCGACGATCCTGTCCGGAGCGGAAATCGGCTTATCGAATGGGCGGAGCCCCTTCTTACGGGAAGCGAACCGGCCCGGTCAAAGGAGGCGGCCGAAGAGTTCGCCCTCTTCTGCGGTCCGGTTCTTCAGGAGGAACTCGACAGGATCCGGAACGACGAAGGGGATCACATCCTGGGCAGGCTTGTTCCCTACTGGGAGGGATGGTACCTGGCGTCAAGGGCCCCTTTGCCGGTCCACTCCAACCCCTTCTACCTCTTCGCATCCGACACGCTGCCCGGAGAGTCCTGTCCCTTCAGACTGGCCGCCCGGCTGGCCCTGTCGGCCGCGGCGTTCTGCACCGAGATCGACAGGGGGACCCTAGAACCGGACACGTTCAGGGGAGCACCCCTGTGCATGAAGGAATATGAACGGCTCTTCAGGACTTCCCGGAGGGCCCTGCCGGGAGCCGACGTGCAGGCGACGGGAACGAAAACCGGCCCCGCCGGGCGCAGTGCCCTCGTTCTCTCCGGGGGGGTACCCTTTCTCCTCGAACTGTATTCGGAAGAGGACGGCCTGAGGGATGTGGAAGAGACGGCCCGTCATCTCCGGGAGATGGCCTCCTTTCCTCCGGACGAAACCCCGCCCGTTGGACTGATCACAACCCTTCATCGGGATGAGGCGGCCCTGGGACGGCGGCTTCTCCTTGAAGGGGGAAAAGACAACGAACGGCTTCTCTCCCTCGCGGAGGAATCCCTTTTTGTCCTCCGCCTGGACGGCCCGTGCGGCTCCAGCCCCGAGGAGCGGGCACGGCACTTTCTCTTCGACGGAGGGCAGAACGGCTGGTATGAAAAGTCCTTCCAGCTCATCGTCACGGCGGACGGTCAGGCCGGGATAAACTTCGAACACGCCTCCAGGGACGGGACCCACGTGGGGCGCCTCGTGAAGGAGATCCTTTCCCGTGCCCCTTCCGTGACGGGCAGAGCGTCGGGGCTTCCGGCACCGGTAAGGCTGGACTTCGCCCTCTCCGGGGAGTTCAGGGATTTCCTTGACGGGATTCCGGAAAAAACCCGGATCCTTTCCGATTCCAGGGTTCAGGCCGTTCTCAGGTTCGACGCCTTCGGGACCGATGCGGTGAAAGAAGGAAATGTCAGCCCCGACGCCTTTGTCCAGCTCGCCATGCTCATGGCGGCGGAGGAACTGTGGGGGGAGCGCAGGAGCGTCTACGAGTCGGTGCAGCTCCGCCGTTTCGCAGGGGGCCGCACGGAGGGAACCCGCCCGCTCACCCGGGAAGCGGTAGCTTTTATCGACGGCTTCCGTTCAGGCCGGGCATCTTCCGGCGCTCTCCGGGAGATGCTGTTCGAAGCCCAGCGGGCCCACAGGGAAAGGATACGGGAATGCCTGGAAGGACGGGGCGTGGAGGGACACCTCCAGCTCCTGAGGGGACTGTGGAAAGAGAGGGGAAGGGAGCTTGGCCTGAAGGAAGAGCCTGCCCTCTTCCGTTCCCCGGCCTGGGAAAAACTGGCGTCCTGCCCCGTATCCAGCAGCACCACGCCGGGAGAGGGCTTCGCCCTCGCGGGCTACGGTCCCGTCCAGCCGGGAGGGCTGGGTGTCCGGTATCTTTCCCGCAGGGATCACTTCATCTTCCACGTGTCTTCCTGGAAACGGGACGGCTCCCTGGCGCCGGAATACGCTTCCCGCCTGCGGAATGCCCTTGAAGCCATGGGGAAAGTACTGCGGGAACAGGAATAAGGCTGTTTCAGACAAATAAAGGGCGTCCGGTTCATTTTCCGGACGCCCTGCTTTTGTCTGTTGTCCGCCTGTACTGACGCTACAGGTTCCGGATCACCATGGCCACGCCCTGGCCGCCGCCGATGCAGGCGCTGACGATGCCGAATTCCTTCTTCTGCGCCTTGAGGGAATAGATGAGCGTCGCGAGGATCTTGCCCCCCGTGGCGCCGATGGGGTGACCGAGGGCGATGGCGCCTCCGCAGGGGTTGAGCCTGTCCATGCCGAACTTCATCACCCTGTGGCAGGCGAGAATCTGGGAGGAGAAGGCCTCGTTGATCTCGATGATCTCCATGTCTTCCAGGGACATTTTGGCCATCTCCAGGGCCTTCGGCATGGCCACCGTGGGGCCGAGCCCCATGTGGACGGCGTCTAGGGCGCCGCTGGCATACCCCGTGATCTCCGCCAGGGGAGTGAACCCGTTGGCCTTCGCCCAGTCGCTGTCAGCCACGATGTACGCGCTTCCGGCGTCGCAGAGGGCCGAGCTGGACCCGGCAGTGATGGAGCCGTCCTTTTTGAAGATCGCCGGAAGTCTGGCGAGGGACTCGATGGATGTGTCCTCCCGTGGTATTTCGTCGGTATCGAAGACGATGGTTCCCTTTTTTCTGTCCTGTATCTCCACCGGCACGATCTCGGAGGCAAAGCGGCCTTCTTTAATGGCGGCCACAGCTTTTCTGTGGCTGTTCAGGGCATACTCGTCCTGCTCTTCCCTGGTGATGGAGTATTCCTCGTTGAGGACTTCCGCCGTGGCGCCCATGAGCATACCTGCCAGGGGACAGTTGAAGCCGTCCTTGTGGAGGGAGTCCTCGGCCGCTTTCTCGCCCATGCGGAATCCCCACCGGGCATCCCTGAGCAGGTAGGGAACATTGGTCGCGCTCTCCATGCCGCCTGCGGCCACGGCTTGCATGTCGCCGAGGCGGATCTTGTCCGCGGCGAGCATGGCCGTCTTCAGGCTGGAGCCGCACCGCTTGTTCACGGTGAACGCGGGGATGGACTGGGGAAGCCCCGAACGGAAAAGGGCGATCCGTGCAGGGTTGGCGCCGACGCCCGCCTGCCACCCGTTGCCCATGATGACCTCGCCGATGTCGTCAGGGTTTACGCCCGACCGCTTTACCGCCTCTTTCAGTGCCATGGCTCCAAGGTCGGGAGCCTCGAATCCTTTCAGGCTGCCTCCGAACTTGCCGCCCGGAGTCCTGCAGGCGCTCAGAATAACCGGTTTACCCATGGTCCGGTACCCACTCCTTTCATTCTATGCCCTTCATGGGGCAGAGGTCGGGGGAAATGTCGTAGTCCATGGTGGTGTTGGCCCGAAGCTCCTCCTCTGTGATTTCCGGGGATATTTCGCAGAGCACCATTTTGCCGTTCACCTTGCGGACGACGCAGAACTCCGTCACCACCACGCTGACCACCTTCGCTCCCGTGAGGGGCAGGGTGCACTCCTTCACCAGCTTCGGGCGGCCTTTCTTGTCGCAGTGGGTGGTGGCCACGTAGACCGCCCTGGCTCCCGTGACGAGGTCCATGGCGCCTCCCATGCCCGGCACCATCTTGCCGGGGATCATCCAGTTCGCCAGGTTGCCGAAGCTGTCCACCTCCAGGGCGCCGAGGACCGTGGCATCGAGGTGGCCTCCCCGGATGAGGCCGAAGCTCATGTCGCTCGCCACCAGGCTCGATCCCGGCAGCAGGGACACGCACCGTCCGCCGGCGCCGATGAGCCGCAGGTCTTCCTTTTCGGGCTTGGGACCCGCCCCGACCACGCCGTTTTCCGTCTGGAGCAGCACGTGCACGTCCTCGGGAAGATAGTCCGAGACCAGGGTGGGAATGCCGATCCCGAGGTTCACCACGGAACCATCCTCGAAATCGAGGGCGATCCGTTTCGCTATCCTGTGGCGGATGACTTCTTCATCAAGTACGGGAAGCATAGTATCCGTCTCCTTTCAGTACAAGAATATCCACGAGCATGCCGGGGGTAACCACATCGTTGGGGTCGATTTCACCCTCGGCGACGATGGTGTCCACTTCTGCGATGACAAGCTCCGCCGCCGTTGCCATGGCGGGGTTGAAGTTCCGCCCCGTGCCGAAGTAGGTGAGGTTCCCCCAACGGTCGGCCTTGTGCCCCCGGATCAGGGCCACGTCGGCCTTGAGGGGAAGTTCGATGATGTATCTCCTCCCGTCGACTTCGATGACCTGCTTGCCCTCTTCATGAATCGTACCGACGCCTGTGGGCGTCAGTACTCCTCCCAGGCCGAAGCCCCCGCACCGGATGCGTTCGACGAAGGTTCCCTGGGGGACGAGTTCCAGCTCCATTTTCCCTTCGTTGAAAAGTCTCTGGGTCTCCCGGTTCAGCCCGATATGGGATGCGGTCACCTTGCGGCACTGGCCGTTCACCACCAGCTTCCCGTGGCCGACTCCCTCGGGGTGCTGGTCGTTGGCGTAGAGAGTGTCGTTGGAGATAAGGTGAAGCTCCTTCGTTCCCTGTACCACGAGGGCGTCGATGAGGGTGTAGGGAACGCCTGCGTAGTTGAATCCGCCCACCATGAGCGAGGAGCCGGGCTTCACGTTCTGAACCGCTTCCTCCGCAGACATGACGGGCTTGATGAGTTTATGGGCCATGAGTCTGGAACACCTCCTCAGGATTGTGTGTTTTCAGGAGCAGGCGACGCGTTTCTTTTCGCCTTCATTTTCTGGAGCAGGTACACCCCCACGAGAAGTGCGAGGGCCAGGATGTCCGTCGTCAGGTTCGGCACGATGAGCAGGAAGGGGACGATGAGCAGGGCGATCCGTTCGGGAACGGAGAGCGGGGCGATGTAGTAGCCCTGCACTCCGGCGGAAAGGCCGATGATCGCCATGAGTGCCGTGACGAAGGAGAAGGCCACCTGCAGGATGTTGCCCTGGAAGAGCAGGTGGGGATTGTAGACGAACATGAAGGGAACGAGGAACCCCGCCATGGCGGTGACAAGAGCCGTGAAGCCCGTCTTCATGGCGTTGCTCTTCGCGATGCCGGCGGCCGCGTAGGTGGCCAGGGCCACGGGGGGCGTCACGTCGGCCAGCACACCGAAGTAGAGGCAGAACAGGTGGGCCGACATGAGCGGCACGCCCATCTGGAACAGGGCCGGCGCCGCCAGGGTGGACGTGATGATGTACTGGGCGGTGGTGGGGACTCCCATGCCGAGGATGATGGACCCGATCATGGTGAGGATGAGGGCCAGGGGCAGGATGCCCTGGGACAGGCTGATGACGAAGGAGGAAAAGGCCAGTCCTATGCCCGTGATGCCGATGACGCCGATGACGAGGCCGGAGCATGCGCAGGCCGCCGCCACTTCCACCGCTCCCATGCCTCCCGCGATGAGGGCGTCGAGAAGGCGTTTCGGTGTCATGCGGTACTGAGGCTTGCCCATCCAGGAGACGCAAACCATGAGGACGATGGACCAGAACACGGCCTTGACCGCCGAATATCCGAGGGCCAGGAAGATGACAAGGGTGATGATGGGGAGAAGCAGGTGCCAGCCCTCTTTGAGGACTTTCCCCACCTTCGGTGCCGTTTCCTCGGTGAGACTCTGAATTCCTCTCTTGCCCGCCCGGAAGTGGACCATGGCGATGATGGAGATGAAATACAGCGTGGCGGGGATGGCGGCGGCCACGACGATGTCCCAGTAGGAAATACCGAGGAACTGGGCCATGATGAATGCCGCCGCCCCCATGACCGGGGGCATGACCTGCCCGCCGGTGGAGGATGCGGCCACGACCGCTCCTGCGAAATTGGACGTGTACCCGGCCTTTTTCATCAGGGGTATGGTAAAGGCGCCCGTGGTGACGGCGTTGGCCACCGAGCTTCCGGAGACCGTTCCCATAAGGCCGCTGGCCACGACTGCCGCCTTGCCGGGGCCGCCCTGGCTGCGCCCCGTCAGGGCGAGGGAAAGGTCGATGAAGAACTGGCCTGCTCCGGTGACGCTCAGAATGGCGCCGAAAAGGACGAAAAGGAAAATGAAGGAGGCGGACACGCCCAGGGGAACGCCGAAGATGCCGTCGGTCCTCAGGTACTGGAAGGGAGCGAGCTCCTCGAGGGGAAAGCCTCCGTGAGCGAGGACGCCGGGGAAATAGGGGCCGAAGAGGGCATAGATGGTGGCGATGATGGCCACGATGGGAAGGGGCCATCCCATGGACCGTCTCCCTGCCTCGATGACCAGGATGATCATCATGGTGCCGATATAAATGTCCGAGGCGATGGGCATGCCTTCCCTCATGGCGATGGCATCCCAGTTCAGCAGGATGTTCAGGCACCCTCCCGCCATGAGGGCCGCGAGCACCCAGTCCCAGATGTCGATTTTATTCTTCGGCCGGGACTTGGACACGGGATAGACAAGGAAGATGAGGCTTCCCATGAACATCCAGTGGACGCCCCTCTGGTACATGGCCGAGAGAAGGCCGAACGCCGCTGTATAAAGGTGGAACAGCGACGCCGCAAGGGCTATGCCCGCCACCACCCAGTACTGCCACCCAGAGAGTTCTCTCCTCCGTCCTTCAATCACCTCTTTTTCAAGAGGCGGAGGACTGTGTTCCAAGGTGGTATTGTTTTCCGTCGTCATAAAAATGAACCTCCATTAGGGAGAAAGATGTGATCCTGCTGAAAAACCGGCCGGAGAGTCTCTCCGGCCGGCCTGCGGCATTTTGCCCGCTTGGGGCTACTTCATGTCGACTCCCTGTTCCCTGAAGTACTTCTTCGCGCCTGCGGCGAACTCGGTGATGCCCACGCTGGCCTCTTCTGGCACGAAGTGGGCGGCCTGGGTGGTGATGTTCATGAACTTGTCCCGGTTCTCAATAAGGGTTTTCGTCAGGTTGTAGGCGAGGGTCTCGTCCATGTCGTTCCTGACCACGAGGTAGTTGCTGTCGGCGATGGTGAGGATGTCTTCCTTGACGCTGTCGTAGGTGCCGGCCTTGATAGTGTGACGGATAAGGAAGGGGTTGTCGGCGATGATCTTCTTGACCAGTTCTTCCTCAAGGGGAATCATGACCACGTCACGCTGGGCCGCCACTTCCATGACCGCCGAGCCGGGGGCCGCGAAGTTCCAGAACACGGCGTCCACATTGCCGTCCTTCAGCGCCATGACACCTTCGGGCTGGGTGAGCTGCTGCTTCGTGAAGTCCTTCTCGGGATCGATTCCAGCAGCCTTCAGGATGAGGTTGGTGAGGATCTGGTCGCCGCCGCCGGGCGCTCCGACGGAAACCCTCTTCCCCTTGATGTCCTCGAGCTTGGTGATGCCGCTTCCCTTCACGGTGACCAGGTGCTGGGGCGCGGGGTACATGCTCATGAGGATCTGCAGGGGCAGCTTGCCGTCGGGCTCGAAGGCCTCGGTGCCGGTGATGGCCTGGTACAGGGCCGATCCCATGGTCATGCCGATCTGGGCCCTGCCGGCAGCCACCAGGCGGCAGTTCTCCCGGGATGCCGATGTGGCCCTTGACGTGGCCTTCACGTCGATTCCGGCGTTGGTGAGGACTTCCGCCATGGCGCCGCCGAGGGGGTAGTACGTGCCGCCCACGCCGCCGCTGCCGATGGTGATGAAGGTGGCGGCGAATCCCGCCGAGGCGAATGCCAGTACACCAATGAGCGCAAGTGCGAGAATGCTCTTCTTCATGAAACAATTCCTCCTTTTGTTCTGATGATCGAAGGGGCTGTCTACCCCTTGCTCCTGAGCGCCTCCGCCGAAGCCTTCAGGGCTTCTTCGAGGCGGCCTGTCATCTCGTCCAGCTCTTCCTTGGTGGAGACCAGGGGAGGGGCGAAAAGGAACTGGTCTCCGGCGACTCCCGCGATCTGCCCTGTTCCGGGATAGATCACGAGCCCTCTCTTCATGCACTCCTCTGTGACGAAGGCAGCGGTCTTCAGCGACGCGGGGAAGGGGGCTCTGGTCGCCTTGTCGGCCACGAGTTCGATGCCCCGCATGAGCCCCATGCCACGAACCTCTCCCACGATGGGGATGTCAAGCAGGGCGGGGATTTTTTCGTCGAACTGCCTGCCCCGTTCAGCCGCGTTTTCGAACACATTGTTCTTCTTCATGTACCTGATGGTCGCGGTAACGGCGGCGGCGGTGACAGGGTTGCCGTTGTAGGTATGCCCGTGCTGGAAAGCGCCGCTTCCGTCCCGGATGGTCTCGGCGATTTCCTTCTTTACGATCATGGCGCCCACGGCGGCGTATCCGCCTGAAAGGGCTTTCGCCGAGCAGATGATGTCCGGCGTCACGTTCCAGTGCTGTGTGCAGAATGCTTTCCCCGTCCTGCCCATTCCGGTCATGATTTCGTCGGCCACCAGCAGCACGTCGTATTTCGAGCAGATCTCCCTGACGATGGGCCAGTACTCCTTCGGAGGGTGAAGGGCGCCCACCGTGGACCCCACGATGGGCTCGGCGAAGAATGCCGCCACCGACTCGGGGCCTAGCCTGAGAATCTCGGTCTCGAGGGAGCGGGCGCAGGCTACGCCGCAGTCGGGGTACTTCAGGTTCAGGGGGCATCTGTAGCAGTAGTGGGCGCAGATCTTCGGGCTTTCTTTGAAAAGGGGGGCGAAGGTCCGCCTCCGTCCCATGCTTCCGGCGAGACCCATGGTTCCCACGGTGCTCCCGTGGTAGGAGTTCCACCGGGCGATCATCTCGAACTTGCCGGAGCCGTTCCCGTCACGCTCCACGAAGTACTGCCGGGCGATCTTCATGGCCGATTCGATGGCCTCGCTTCCTCCGCTGACGAACCAGACGTAGTCGAGTCCCTCCTGGGTGAGAGATGCCACTTCCTCTGCCGCCTCGATGGAGACCGTGTTGTTCCAGCGGGAGGGATGGGCAAACTCCATGGTGAGAAGCTGCTGGTACATGGCGTCGGCTATTTCCTTCACGCCGTGGCCTATGCTCGAAAGCAGGGCGCCGCAACATCCATCAAAGTATGCGTTGCCCTCCTCGTCGTACAGGTACACTCCCTCGCCGCGCACGGCGGTCCGCAGATTTCCTTTGAAGCTTCTCGGAATCAGATGTCCAAGATCCACCGAAAAATCAGCTCCTTTCTGTATAAGTTTCTGAAACAATAAGCGCTGCAGCAGTTCTTTCTTTTTCATACCCCCTTTGGGAGGCCCGAGGCCCGCTAATGAATTCCTGCCTGAAAAGGGCGCTACGGCAGGGGCTTCATCCTGTCGGGAATGTAGATTCCCTCCTGTCTCCAGTGCCGTTCGAGCGTTTCAAGCTTTTCCGTGACGCCGGTGCCGAGGCTCCGGGCCACGGAGAGAATGAGGCAGTTGAGCAGGCTCATGGGAGCGGCGAAGGAGTCGATGAAGGACACCGGCTTGTAGGGAGCCGTGACCACGTATTTTGATTTTGCGGCCAGGGGGCTGGTGAGGTCGTTGGTGACGGAGGCGGTTGTCAGTCCGAGCTTCTCAGCCGTTTCGAGCACGTCCACAGTCCAGCGGGAGTACCGTGGAAAGCTGATGCCGAGCACCAGGCTGTCTGCGGGGGCGTTGGCGAGCATTTCGAAAGGCATGTCGGTGCTGATGGTGCGGACGTTGGGAAGAATCCATGAGAGATAGAAGGAGAGGTAGCAGACCAGGGAAGAGGAACTCCGGTACCCGGCGAGATATACCGCGCCGGCTTCGGCCATGGCCTGCCCGAGGGCGTCGAGTTCCGCGGAGGGAACGGAGGTGAGGGCTGCGGACAGGGTTTCCATGTCCTTGCGGAGGGCGCGCTCGTAGAGGTCGCTTTCAGGGGAGGTGCCGTAGTCCTTGATCCGTTCCAGGGTGGAGAGATGGTCGATGAGGCTGCTGGTCATTTCGGAACGGAGCTGCAGGTAGCCTGAATAGCCGAGGAGGTGGGAGAGCCGGATGACCGTGGTCTCGCTCACGCCGACCCGCTCGCCGAGCTGGGACGCCGTGAGGAAAGCGGCTTCTTTCCGGTGGTCCAGAAGGAACCGCGCCACCGCCGCCTGGCCGGGGGTCATTTCTTTCAATCGGAGAGTAATCCGTTCTTTCAGCATGGGACCTCCTTCTTGAAGGAAAAGCGCCAATAAAATGACAGATAAGAAGTTTTTCCTTCACGGATAATAAACGAAAAAATCTGCAGTGTCAAATTTTGATGTGCCTTTTGATGTGCCTTTTTCAGGTAGTCCGGGGGAAACCCGGTTGCAAAAAAAGGGGGGATGGAGGATAATATGTACAAATTACGCAGTTTTTTCTGTCGAAATATGGAGAGCGAACAGGGCCCCGGAGTACTCCGTGGCCTTGTGTATTATTCCGCCGTTCTCCGTCGGAGAGGGGGGAAATGACTGTGAGCAGGGCTTTTGTCAAGGAAAACGAAGACCAGGAAAGCTATCTTGAATGGCAAAAGCTTCTTCGGGACAGGGAAGAGCTTCTGCGGATCCTGGAGAAGAAGAAAAAATACCTTCAGGACGATCCCGCAGCCGCGAAAATTCCCGAGAAGAAGAGGAAGGAAATGGCGGCGAAGTACGAGGCCGAAGCCGAAGAGGTACGCAGGCTGCTGGAAGAAATGCTGGAAGAGACAAGGACGCCGTGATCTTCGCTGCCTGAGAAGCAGGAGAGCACCGGGAGCCGGGGACGGTTTCATCCCCGGCTCCCGGTGCTCATTTTTTGCGGCGTCACTGGGTCATTCGTCCCGTGTACCGTGCTCCGCGATGAACCCCAGCGCCTCGTCCATGTGTTCCATCGCTTCCGCGCCTCTTTGTGATCCGATGCAGGCGCACAGCGTATCCACGATCAGCAGCTGGGCCAGCCGGGCCACCACCGCTTCCCTGTGGTACACGGCCTCTTCGCTGGAAACCACCAGAGCCGCGTCGCAGAGCTTCGCTATGGGACTTTCTCCGTAGCTGGTGACCGCTATGGTCCCGGCGCCCCGTTCCTTCCCTATCTGGAGAGCGCGCAGCATGCCCGTTGTCCGGCCTGAATGGGATATGACGATCATCGCGTCCTCCCGGCCCAGGCGGGAGGCGGAAATGGCGCCGATGATGGGGTCGCTGAAAGCAGCGGCATTCAGTCCGATGCGCATGAGCCTGTATGCGGCGTCTCCGGCGATGAATCCGGAGCCGCCCATCCCGTACACCTCGATTCTCTGCGCTTTCAGAAGCAGTCCGACAGCTTTTTCCAGGGCATCGGGGGAAATGCGGGTGCAGGTGTCAGCGAAGGTCTTCGAGGCGTTTTCGCTCATTTTTTGAAGGGCGGCAGCGGCGCTGTCGCAGGAATATACGCTTTCAAAAGCGCAGCCCCGGAATTCCTCGGCGCACATGGCCAGGGCGATTTTGAGTTTTGTAAAGCCGCCGTAGCCCAGGCTGCCGGCAAAATTGATGACGGAGCCGTCCGATACGCCCGCTTTCCACGCAAGGTATTTCACCGTCATGTTGACGGCCAGCCCGGGATTTTCCAGTATGACATCCGCAATTCTCTTTTCGGCGCCTGACATGGCGTGGTATTTTTCTTTCATCCGCTCCAGGGCATTCATCTGAAATTTCCCTCCGTACGCAGGAAAGTCCCTGCCCTCCCCAGGCACGACGTTATGGCGAGACCGGCGACGACGATCCACATGAAGGGGATTGAGGGCCAACCGAACCGGGCCAGTAAAAAGCCCATGAGGCCCGATGCCGCCGAAGCTCCCGCGTAAATGGAAAAATCAAAGATGCCGACGACGGTGGACACCATGTTTCTGCCGGCGAAGGAAAGCGGAAGGAAGGAGATGATGACCCAGGCGGATGCGTTGGCCAGCATGCAGAGCAGCCCGATCAGCGCCACCATGAGCAGCGGAAGCCCGTCCCCTACGGTGGTCATCAGGGCAGCGCAAAGGACCACAAGGCTCAGCAGCCTGAGGATTGTCGTCCTGCAGTCGTCGTTTGTTCTCACCAGCATGGCCCTGCCCGTAAAAACCCCCAGGATATTGGCCACAGGCACGACGGCGAGCAGAACGAGAGAGCTGCCCGGCCTGAGGTTGAGCATCTGCGAGAAAATCGTGGGAGCCCATGCCGCCATGCCTTCCTTGATGAAGCCGATGAGGCAGCACAGCAGGCAAATATGCTGGATTCGCATTCTGCCCAGATCCGCCAGGGATTGAGAAAAAGCGGGCCGGTTCCGGCCGTCCCGGTGCCCGTGAAATATATCCCCGGCCGGAAGGAGACGTGACATCAGGAGCCACAGCGGTATCAGCAGCACCATGATCACGCCGGGGACGGCAAAGTAGACCTGCCAGGAGCGGTGGGCGAACAGAAGCCCAAGGCCTGTCCAGGAAACAAGTATGCCTATGTTGCTGGCGGTGGACATCACCGTCGACACCATCCTCCGGTTTTCAGCCGGGAAAGAAAAGGAGAGCAGCCGAAGAAACACCCCCCAGAAAATGGCCTGGCAAAACCCGTTGACTGCCCAGATGACGGCTATGCTCAAAAAAGAGGAGGAGGCTGCGATGAGAAGATTGGCCGCCGACGTCACCGCCGTGGCCAGGATGATATACCCGTAGGGGTTGACCCTGTCGCCGATAAAGCCGTTGATCAGCTGGCTGACGGCGTACACGATGAAATAGGTGGAGGCCGCGAGACCCAGGTATTCCGCCGGCAGGGAAAGACCGTCGGCAAGCTTTGGAAGGGCTGACGCAAAGCTGAGCCTGCAGAGGTACGCCGCGATATAGGTGAACCAGCACAAAAACAGCAGCCCGTGACGCTTTGAAAAATTCATAATTGCCCTCCTCCCGGATGATGACCCGGCGAGCAGTATACGTCCGCCTTCGGGCCATGTCAATGAGTTAAAATCAATAAAAATTTTTTTAATGAATTTTTTTTATTCCGTTGGTGAGCCGGGTCTTCTCTCAGACCGGAAGAGAGAAGACGCCGGGAAGTCTCCGGAGCGGTTATTCGGGAAGACTGCGGATGTAGAGAAAAGTGAATCTATGATACGCTGTCTTCGTGAAACGGAGGTGGTTGAACCATGGACAGGAGAGAATTTCTGAAGAAAACGGCGGCTCTCGGCCTCGGAGGGGCGGCTTTGCTGCTTCCGGGGAGCGTCAGGAGAGTCCTCGGCGCCCGGGAAGGGCTGCCCGGGCTCGCCGCGGTGAGGGGAGGAGAGCCGGGAGAGATGTTCGACCGGGGGGTGGCTGCCCTCGGGGGAATGGAACGGTTTGTGAAAAAAGGCCAGACAGTGGTGATCAAACCCAACATGTCATGGGACGTCCCTCCCGAGAGAGGAGGGAACACCAACCCCGGGCTGGTGGAGCGGATCGTCCGCCGCTGCCTGGAGGCAGGGGCGTCCAGGGTCTATGCCTTCGATCACACCTGCGACCTGTGGCGGAACAGCTACCGGAACAGCGGCGTGGAGGATGCGGTGAAGCGCGGAGGAGGGGTGGCCGTCCCGGCTGATACCTCGGGATATTACCAGAAGGTACCCCTTCCCGGAGGAAGGGCCCTGAAGGAAACTGCCGTTCACGAGCTCATGATCGAATGCGACGTGTTCATCAACGTCCCCGTGCTGAAGCACCACGGGGGGGCGGGCATCACCATGGGCATGAAGAATCTCATGGGTACGGTGTGGAACCGGGGCGAATTTCACTCGAAGGGGCTTCACCAGTGCATCGCCGATGTCTCCCTGTTCCGGAAGCCGGCCCTGACGGTTATCGACGCCTACCGTATGATGACCCGCAACGGCCCGAGGGGTACGTCCGAGGGGGATGTCACCCTGCTCAAGGCCCAGATACTGTCCACGGACATCGTGGCCGGGGATGCGGCGGCGGCGAGGATCTTCGGCGCCGATCCGAAGAACGTGTCCTACATCCGGAGCGCCGCCGGGATGGGGATAGGGACCATGGACCTCGAATCTCTGGGGGTGGAGCGGATTGCCCTCTGAGAGGCCTCTGCCCGGGAAAAGAGGGCGGGCGGGGAGCGTGCGATTTCTGCTTGCCCTCGCCGTGGCGGTATTGTTTCTCGCCTGGTTTCTTTTCCGGGCCGGCGAGACGGCTCCTCTGCTGCCGTCGCTGCAGGCAGTTCCCTCCATTCTCCGGTGGTGGGGGGGCGCGGCCGTTCTGGCCCTGGGTGCCCTGTTCGCCGGGAGGGCATACTGCTCCGTTCTCTGCCCCCTGGGTACCTTCCAGGAGGCGGTATGGCGGGCCGGCCGGCGGCGCCTTTCGGGATACGTTCCCGGATCCCCGGCACGGTACTGGATTCTCGCTCTCGTTCTGGCGGCGGGCGCTGCCGGGCTGGCGGCCGTTCCGGCCCTCCTGGACCCCTACGCCGCCTTCGGGAGGGGGGTCACCCAGCTCCTCCGCCCCTCCCTGGCCGGCGGGATTGACAGACTCGCCGGTTTCCTCGAGAGCCGCGGTCTGTACGGGGTCATCCACAGGGCGGGGAGCATTCCCTTCGTGCCCGGTCTTTTCTGGGGCACCGCCGCCTTCTTCCTGGTCCTGACCCTGTGGTCTCTCCGGAAAGGGCGCCCCTTCTGCGATGGCCTCTGTCCGGTGGGAACCTTCCTCGGGTTCTTCTCCCGGTCATCCCTTCTCTCAATCCGGTTTTCCGGAGAGAGCTGCACCGGCTGCGGCCTGTGCGGCACCGTCTGTCCCCAGGAGTGCATCTCCGTGGAGGAGCGGAAGGTGGACGCCGACAGGTGCGTTCTCTGTCTCCGGTGCGTGGATGCCTGCCGGGGAGGGGGCCTCGCCCTTTCCTTCGGCGGTTCGGGGGAAAGCCTGTCCAGGAGAGGCCTGCTCCGGATAGCGGCCGGGACCCTCGCCGCTCTCGGAGTTGCCTTCTGGAGCTCGAAGAAGGATGACACCGTCGCTGCGGCCGCTTCGTCGTGGGATGAAAAGCTCCCCGTCTCCCCTCCGGGGTCGAAGAGCCGGGGAAACTTCTCGAAAAAGTGCGTGGCCTGCACTGCCTGTGTGGTGGCCTGTCCTGCGGGGATTCTCCGTCCGTCCCTGGGTGAATGGGGGCCGGAGGGTCTTTTCCAGCCCGTCCTTGACTACGGGAGGGGATACTGCCAGTATGGATGCACCGCCTGCGGCGACGCCTGCCCCACGGGGGCCATCGAGTCCCTGGAACCGGGAGAAAAACAGCTCGTTTCCATCGGGAAGGCCCGCTTCCTTCGGCGGAACTGCATTGTCCGGAAATATGGGACTGCCTGCGGCGCCTGCTCGGAACACTGCCCCACCCAGGCGATGCGCATGGTTCCCTTCAGGGGGAGCCTGACCATCCCCGAGCTGGACACTGCCGTCTGTCTCGGGTGCGGGGCCTGCGAATACGCCTGCCCGGCGGAGCCGAAGGCAGTCACCGTGTCGGGGCTCGCAGTGCACGGGAAGATCCGTCCCGTATCCGGCGGAAACGAGGGGCCCACAGTGGCCCCCCTGGAAGATTTTCCATTTTAACCGGCAGAGAACGGAGATGACGGCATGAATCTCGGAATGGGAGAAATACTTCTGCTGCTTGCCCTTGCGCTGGTGCTCTTCGGGGCGAAACGGCTGCCCGAAGTGGGGCGGGCCGTGGGAAGTGCTGTGAAGGAGTTCAAGCGGGGGCTCGAGACCGGCGAATCTCCGGAGAAGAAGGAGAATGGAGAGGATGGGGAGCCCGGACAGGGAAAATAGCGAAAGCTACGCCGACCACCTGGAGGTCCTCCGGGGCAAGATCATTTCGGTCCTGGCGTTTTTCTGCATCTCCGCCGTCCTGCTTTTCTCCTTCGCCGAGGCCACGGCGGCGTTCCTGCTCGCCCCGCTCGAGGGGCTGGGCGTGACGCTCTACTATTTCCGGCCCTACGAAAAGCTGCTCACCTACATGCGGCTGGCCTTCTGGGGCGGTATGGTGCTGACCGCCCCCCTCGTCCTGGTCCAGGGCTGGCTTTTTCTCCGGCCCGCCCTGAGGCGGAGCGAGGCAAGATACCTGCTGCTCGGCGGAGGAATAGTCCCAGTGCTGTTCGCCGCGGGGTCGGCTTTCGCCTACAGGGTTATCGCTCCCCTGGCCCTCCGGTTTTTCCTCGCCTTCGGGGAGGGGGACAACATCCTTCCTCTCTGGGGGTTCGGGGAATACGCATCCTTTCTGTTTTCCCTCCTGCTCGCCTCGGGGCTGGTGTTCCAGGCCCCCCTGCTGCTTCTTGCCCTGCTGCTTTCAGGAATCGTCTCCCTGCGGACCATCACCCGCCTCCGGCCGTGGATCATCCTCTCCATCGGCCTGCTGGCGGCCCTGCTGACTCCTCCTGACGTGGTGTCCCAGGTTCTGCTCGGGGTGCCCCTCTACCTGCTGTTCGAGCTCACCCTCGCCTTGGCCCGGATCGTCATTGGCCGTCGGGATGGCTCCGGGTGATCAGCACCACGGAAAAGATGATGATCCCGGCGGAAACCAGCATGGGGACGGAAACCGTCTCGCCGCCGAGGCTCCAGCCGAGAAAAAGGGCCACCAGGGGGTTCACGAAGGTATGGGTGACCACCCTGGACGCCCTGTCCACCTTCAGAAGCCAGACAAAAGCCGTGAATCCAATGAGGGAGCCGAAGACCACAAGGTACGCCAGGGCGGCCACCGACTTCAGAGAGATGGTCTCCAGGGAGAGCCGGGCCGGTTCTCCGGCGGCCGCCGACAGTATCAGGAGCAGCACGCCTCCGGCGGTCATCTGCATGGCCGTGGAGAGCAGGCTCGATTTCGCCACGGGGGCCTTGCGGGAGTAGAGGGCCCCCATGCTCCAGTTCACCGTGGCGACGAGGACGATGAGCATTCCCACAGTGTGCTCTCCCGACAGGGAGAGAGAATAGCCGGACTGGTCGAGGACCAGGAAGACCGTTCCGCCGAAGCCGAGCACCAGTCCCACGCTCTCGGCGAGGGTGGGCTTCCTGGACTTGAAGAACAGCCAGTCGAAAATGACGAACCAGAGGGGCTCGATGGAGATGATGAGGGCCGCCACCGACGAAGGGACCGTCTGCTGGGCCCATACCACGGCCCCGTAGCCGCCCAGGAGCATCACGGCCGCCACCTTGAACGCGGCGGCGAACCCCGCCCGGGTGGGCCGCTCCTTTTCCCGGAGCAGGCACCATGCGAGCAGGAGCCCCCCTGCGAGGAAGAACCGCATGGAACCGCTGAAGAAGGGCGGAATGGTCTCCACGGTGAAGCCGATGGCCAGGTAGGTGGAGCCCCAGATAAGATAGAGGGCCGCATAAGCCGAATAATAGGCCAGACGGGACGGTTTTTCGCTGTTCATGGTGGACCTCCGGAATGTATTCAATTTTTCTCCCGCCGTATTATAACAAATCCCCGGGGATTTTTATTCCGAAAGGATGCCGCGGGCGCGGGACAGTCTGTTCAAACCCACTTCCTTCAATTAGAATAGGGCGACTCCCGGTGTTCCGCATAGAGGAACCAGTTCCGGGAGAGGAGGACAGTTATGGTACCCGAACAGTCCGTGAGCCTCGACCAGGTGATTCTTTCAAGCCCTGCCGTCCTGATCGGCGGGAGAATGGAGGAGAACCCCCGCGTGGATTTCGTCACGGGGAACATCTCCCTGTTCGGCTTGTCCCCCGATGACCTGACGGAGGGCCGGGTGACCCTGGACTCCCTCATTTTCGGCGAAGACCGGGAGGAAGCCCGAAGGGCCCTGGCGGAGTGCGCTTCCTCGGGCGCCGCTGAGTGCGTCCGGGAATACCGCCTGGTGACGCCGACCGGGGAGACACGCCCCGTACGGGATTACAGGATCTTTCACCGGGGCGGGACCGGAGAGCCCTGTGCCTGGCAGTCCACCCTTCTGGACATTTCGGACAGGCAATACTTCGAGAGAGCCGCCCGCCGGACCGAGGAGAGTCTTTCGTCCGTGCTGGCCGTCTCGGGAGTCTGGGCCTGGGAATATCTTCCGGAGACGGACGAGTTTGTGGGCTCCGGCTGTTTCCCTGTGGACGGCAGAGGGAAGGAAAAACTCCGATTTTTTCGTAAGAAGCTGTGGGAGGATATCATCCCTTCCCCGGACCTGGCAAGAATAGAAGAGTCATGGGCACATCTCCTGGAAGGAGACTGCCGTTTTTCGGTTGTGGAGCACCCGGTTCTGAGGCCTGACGGAACACGGGGCTGGGTTTCGGTCAGCGCTTCCCCCTGCCTGGACGAACGGGGCCGGGTGACGGGCTTGACTGGGCTTACCATGGACATCACATCCCTGAAGGAGGCGCGGCTGAAGGCCGATTCCCAGGCCGGGCGCCTGGAGCTGCTGCGCTCCATGTCCCTGGGGATGATGGAGGACCTGGATACGGATTCCCTGCTGGAAAGGATTCTCCGCAGCGCCGTGGAGTTCGCCGGGTCCGGGAACGGGGTGATTTCCCTCTTGGAGCAGGGGGGGACCGTTCTCCGGCACAAGTTCGCCGTGGGACTGCATGAAACGATGGTGGGGGAGACCCGGCCTGCTTCAGCAGGCATGACGGGCCAGGCTCTCCGGGAGAGGCGGCGGATTTTTACGAAGGACTACCGCACCTGGGAAGGGCGGATTGCCGATCCCAGGTTCGAGTCCATTACCGTTAACATTGTCCTGCCGCTCTTCCACGGTCCTCACGACTTCGGCACAGTGGGCATCCATTTCACGGGTGAATGCCCGGGCCTGGACGACCTGTTTTTTGCCTCCCTCGACCAGTTTGCCGCCGCCGCCTCCATAGCCCTGGAAAACGCCAGGCTCCATGAGACCTCTCAACGGGAGATCGGAGAGAAAATCCGGGCCGAGGGGAGGCTTTTCGCCCATGCCGCCCTGGCTGCGGCCTCAGCTGAGGCCGCAGGGCTCCTCCTTTCCCATGATCACCGCGGGACCGCCCTGAGCAGTGCCCTGGCGACACTTTCGGAAGCTTCGGGGGCCGGCCGGGCCGTCCTTCTGAGGAATATGCCGGAGAACGGTGCTGCGGAAGCGGCTGCCTGGGGTGAGGGAGGAGGCCTGCCGTACCCCGTGGATAACGGGCCGGTCTGTGCGGAGGATTATCCTCTTGTCTACGAGCGTCTCGCTTCAGGGCGGGCCTACCTCGGTCCCCTGAAACAGGACATGCGGGGAGGAATCGCCGCAGTTCCCGTTTTTATCGGGTCCCGGTTCTGGGGATTTCTCGCCCTGTTCTTTCAGGGAGAAGCTCCCCGTTATTCCGCCGGGGAGCTCGACGTGCTGAGGACGGCGGCCTACAACCTGGCGGCCTCCATGGTCCGGTGGGAAGCGGACGACAGGGTGAAAGAGGGCTATGAACGGCTTCAGAAGACTTTCGACGACGTGATCCGCACCATGGGATTCATCGTCGGAAGAAAAGATCCCTACACCATTGAACACCAGGAGCGGGTTGCCGTCCTTGCCCGGGAGATCGGAACGGTTATGGGACTGGACCCCTGGCGGCTGGAAGGGCTTCGCATCTGCTCCCTGGTCCACGACGTGGGGAAGGTGGAGATTCCCGGGGAGATCCTCAGCAAGCCGGGAAGGCTGTCTCCCCTGGAGTTCGAGCTGATCAAGACCCATGCCCGGTCAGGGTACGACATCCTGAAGGAGGTCGATTTTCCCTGGCCCGTGGCGGAGGCCGCCAGGCAGCACCACGAGCGCATGGACGGTTCCGGGTACCCCCGGGGACTGAAGGGGGAGGAGATCCTGCTTGAAGCCCGGATTCTCGCCGTGGCTGACGTGGTGGAGGCCATGTCGTCCCATCGGCCCTACCGCCCCTCTCTCGGCATTGAAGCCTCCGTGGCGGAGATCAGGGGAAAACGGGGAACGGCTTTCGACCCGTCGGTGGTGGACGCCTGCATGGAAGTTCTCCGGAAGAATCCGGAAATCATCGCCGGCGAAGGAAAATCCTTCCGGAGAGGAGGATGAGAGGTCCGTGAGCGCAAAAGATGTCCTCAGCCTTGACCAGATCATAGCGTCCAGCCCCGTGGTGGTCCTCTGGGGCGAACCGGAGGAGCGGCATCCCGTGGATTTCGTCACAGGGAACATTGACCGTTTCGGCTATACCGTTTCCGAAATCGTTCTCGAAGAAATCCCCTTTCTGTCCCTCGTCTTTCCCGGGGACAGGGAGCGGGTGAAGAGAGAATTTCTCAGGGCAGCCATGGAGGATGTTCCTTCGCTCCTGTTCGAGTACCGGATCATCACCCGGGGCGGGGAGGTCCGGTGGATCGAGGACAGGACCTCATTCCACCGGGACGGGAGCGGAAATGCCTTCGCCTACCAGTCAAGCCTGCTGGACGTCACCGACCGCAAGGCAGCCGAGCTGCGGGCGAAAGAGAGCGAGGAAAGGCTCTCCCGGGTGCTTGCCGCCTCCAGGGTGGGAATCTGGGAGTATTTTCCGGAAAGCGACACTTTCTCAGGCTCGGGCCATGGAGCCATCCTCGGGCTGGAGGACGGGGAGTTTCCCCTTTCCAGGCAGGACCTCTTCGGCAGGGTTCTTTTCCCGAAGGAAAATGAGGAGGCTGAAACGGCGTGGGAACGCTTCCTCGCCGGAGAAGACACCTTCCTCGACGTGGAGTGCAGGGCCGCACGCAAGGACGGCGGATCCCGCTGGGTGGTCTTCAAGGGATTCCCTGTCAGGGACGGCGAGGGCGGGCTTCTGCGGGTGACGGGCCTCACCATAGACATCACGGGCCTCAAGGAGGCGGAGCTCCGGGCGGAAGCCCAGAACAGGCGGCTTGAACTGCTTCACTCCATGTTCCTCTCCTTTATGGAGGAGCTGGACTCCACAGCCCTCCTCCAGCGCATTCTGACGAAGGCGGGAGAACTCGCCGGGACGGAGCACGTATCCCTTTCCGTCTACCAGGAGAAGAAGAACACCTTCCTCCGGACCTTCGGCACCGGACTGTATGCTCCCATGGTGAACGAGAGCCGTCCCGTCTTCGTGGGCATTTCCGGATATGTTTTCAAAAAAAAGGAAAGGATCATCATCCGGGATTACCGCAGCCATCCCGGTCGGACCCCCGATCCCAGGCTGTCGGAGATCACCACCATCATCTCCATGCCCTTTTTCCAGGGGAAGAAGTTCATGGGAGTCCTCTCCATTGCCTACACCGACGGCTTCCCGGAGATCGACCGGGATCTGCTGGCCTCCCTCGACCAGTTCGCCGCTGCCGCGTCCATCGCCCTGGAAAACGCCAGGCTCTACGAGGGATCCCGGCGGGAGCTCGAAGAAAGAAAACGGGCCGAGGAGCGGCTTCGTTTTCACGGAAAGCTCGTGGAGGCAGCAGCGGAGGGAGCAAGCTTCCTTCTCTCCCTGGAGGACGGGCAGCAGGCCATGAACTTTGCCCTGCGGAGCCTTGGAGAAGCTCTCGGTGCCCGGAGGACAAACCTGTTCCGCAACTGCACCGCCCCGGACGGGAAGAAAAACGTCCGCCTCCTGGCCCGGTCGTCGGCACCCTGGGCCAAGGGCGCTCCCCTTCTTCCGGAGACCCTTTCCTGGGAAGAAAATCTTTCCGACGTCTATGCCCTCCTCGCGGACGGGGGAATCTATACCGGGCCGATTTCCGGCTTCGGCACCATTCCGGAGGGAGTTGTTCAGGATGCCGGGCCAATTTCCTTCATGGCCGTTCCCATCCTCTTCCGGTCTGAATTCTGGGGTTTTCTCGGCTTCAGCTTCGAGGGGAACGTCATCCCCGTCAGGGCCGACGAGACGGACGTGCTCAGGGCCGCGGCCTATAACCTTGCCGCATCGGTGATCCGGTGGGAGTCGGAGCAGGAAGTGCTCCGGGGGTATGAAAAACTCAGGAACACTTTCAACGACGTGATCCGGACCATGGGGCAGATTGTGGGCAAGAAGGATCCCTACACCATCGAGCACCAGGAAAGGGTGGCCCTTCTGGCCACGGAGATCGGCGCCGCCCTGGGGCTTGACGGGGAGCGGCTTGAAGGTCTCCGTATCGCCGGGCTGGTCCACGACGTGGGAAAAGTGGAAATCCCCAGCGAGATACTGAGCAAGCCCGGGAGGCTGTCCCCCCTGGAGTTCGAGCTCATCAAGACCCATGCCGGCTCGAGTTACGATATCCTCAGGGAGATCGACTTTCCCTGGCCGGTGGCGGAGATAGCCAGGCAGCACCACGAAAAGCTCGACGGATCGGGGTACCCCAGGGGGCTGAAGGGGGAGGAAATCCTTCTTGAAGCCCGAATCCTCACGGTGGCAGACGTAGTGGAGGCCATGTCCTCCCATCGGCCCTACCGCCCGTCTCTCGGCCTGGAGGCAGCCAGGGGGGAGATAGAAAAATACAGCGGAGTGCTCTATGACCCGGAGGTAGTGAAAGCCTGCGTGGCCGTACTGGAAAACAGTTCCGGCATTCTCAGCGTTCGCTGAGGCTGCCGGGGTTCTTCAGGGCTCTCAGGGAGAGAAGGCTTCCCAGGATCACCAGGGTGACCAGGGAAAAACAGACCAGAAAGCCCAGGGAAGTCAGCTCTCCGGGCTGTTCGCCCGGGAAAAGGCTGATGATCGCTCCCGTTCCCCACTGGAACACCACCGCAAGAACGATGACTACAGTATTCATTGTCCCGAGAAGGGCTCCCGTGTTCGCTCCTGCCGCCTGTTCCTTGGTGGCCGAGGCGTAATGGACTGCGCAGAGTCCGTTGGCCGCCCCGACGCAGAAGCCGCACACCCCCGCCAGGGGAAGGGGCAGCCGAAAGGCTACCGAGAGCAGAAGGGCCGTCCATGAGAGGCCGTTGAAAAGGGACCAGAAGCACATCGCCCTGAACCGCTGTTCAGTCCTCCCCCAGAACCTCCCGAGCATCACCGTTCCCAGGAACATGCCGATGCTGATGAGGGACGCCCAGTTCCTTGCCTCCGATGCGGGAACGCCGTAGGCCGTCCTGTACCATGACACCGCCCAGAGCCCCTGGTAGGAAAGCTGGGCCGACGCCGAGACAGACCAGACCACCAGCAAATTCCTGAGGTAGGAGGAGGAGACGATCATGCCGAAGGCCTCCCGGAGCCTGGAGATAACCGACCGGGCGGGCTGTCCGGCGAAAACCGGCCGTGCCGGCACTGGGTCGTATGCCCGTTCCTTCCAGAGCAGGAAGGCCATGGCGAGGCTGACTCCGGCAAGCCCCGCGAAGGTCCGGGAGAGTCCCAGGGCGTCCAGGAACCACCCGAGGGGGGCCACGGACACGATGGCGCCGAGGGCTCCCAGGGAAAGGGTGACGCTCGAGTAGAAGACGTATTTGTCGGGCGTGAAGGCGCTCGCCTGGTAGACAAGGGCTCCCCCGTACATGGGCGCCAGGCCGATCCCCGTAAGGAGCCGCCAGGCGCCGAGGGTGAAGGGGGAAGGCTCGACGACGAGAAAGGCCGTTCCGAGGGCCGCCAGGGCCATGCCTCCCGCCATTACCTTCAGGGGACCGAACCGGTCATGAAGGGCTCCCGACACGGCCTGCATGACTGCATAGGCGTAGTAGTAAAGGCTGGAGAGAAAACCCGTAAGAGCGGCTCCCATACCGATGCGGGCCGCCTGCTCCGGCAGGACCACAGATGCCGAAACCCTGAAGAAGAAAGAGAAAAAGTAGGCCGTTACCAGGCAGCCAAAGAGAAAATGGGCCCGCCCCGGTGAGAGGACGCTCGCTCCGGCAGATTCGCTTGACCTGGATAAGCTGTTTTTCATGAAAATATCTCCTTGTGGAATTCTGGGGCCGACATTGACGAGCTTCCGGGAAGGATAGCATCCTTTCCCTCCGAAGTCCACGGGGAGGCGATCCCGGGAAAAAACTGTCGGAATTCTCTTTGGTCCGCAGACTGCTGAAACCGGTATTGACAAAGGGAAAAAGAGAAAGTAAGATTGATCTAACCTGAAAGTGAGTGAACTCTCACTTCTTAAGGAGGCACTGAATGGCTGTATCCTCGAGGATAGAAGATTACATGGAAACCATCTTTGCCCTGGAGGTCTCGGGGAAGGAAGCCACTGTGACCGACCTCTCCAACGCTCTCGGCGTTGCCAAGGCGACGGTGGTCGCTGCAGTGAGGCGGCTGGTGGCCGCATCCATGGTCACCCACGAGCGGTACGGAGCCCTGCGGCTCACCGAGACCGGAAGGGAACGGGCCCTCCACATCTACAGGCGCCACGAACACCTGACCTTCCTTTTCCAGGACATCCTCGGCTTCGAACGTGAACGGGCCATGGCCATGGCCTGCGCCATGGAGCACGAGATGGACGAAAAGGCGGAGGCACGGATACTCGGGTTTGTGGATTATCTCGTCCGGGCCCGGAGGGACGGGCGGGAATGGGTTCAGGACCTCCTCTCCGTCATGGGAGACGAACGGAAGCTCCCCCGGCCCCTTTCCATGATGCCGAAGGGAGAAAAGGGCGTGGTTTCGCGGGTTACCGCCGACGGGCCGCTCCGCCTGAGGCTTTTCGAGATGGGCTTTGTTCCGGGAACCGTGGTAGCCAGAAGGGGAGAAGCCCCGCTGGGGGACCCTCTGACGGTTGATGTACGGGGGGCGGAAGTGGCTCTCAGGAGAATAGAGGCAGCATCAGTCTGGATATGTGCGTGTCCCGAATGAGGCACGCCGGGGGGAGGAAGAAAGTATGTGTCCCATAACGGTTATGCCTGAAGGAAGCGAAGTGACTGTGGCCAGGGTCACGGGGGGCGGAGAAGCCTCGAAAAGGCTCTCGGAGCTGGGGCTCGTTCCCGGAGTGCAGGTCAGCGTGGTGCAGAACGGCGGAGGCCCCCTTCTTCTGAAAGTCGGGGAGTCCCGGTTTGCCCTCGGTCAGGGGATGGCGCTGAAGGTCTTCGTGGACGGCGCCTGCAGATAAAAAAGAACAAAAAAAGAACCGGCCGGTTCTTTTTTTCAGCGAAAAATTCAAGTTAGACAACGCGAACATCAAGGAGATCGGAGGAGGTACTATGGGAGCTTTTGGCGGATGCTGCGGAACCGTGACCGAGAAGGCACTCAGTTCACTTGCCGTGGGTGAAGGCGGCGTGGTTTCGAAAATAGGCGGGGACGGCGGGCTCAAGAGACGTATTCTGGAAATGGGCCTTGTTCCCGGCACCGAGATTCGGGTGGAGCGGAAGGCTCCGCTGAACGATCCCGTTTCCGTATGGTTCAGGGGCTACGAGCTCAGCCTGAGGGTTGACGAGGCCGATGCCGTGTTCGTCCGCCCGAAGGGCTGCGCGGGATGCGGCGGGGGGTGCAAGTGATGGGCTACACGGTAGCCCTCACGGGAAACCCCAATACGGGCAAGACGAGCCTGTTCAACGCCCTGACGGGGTCGAACCAGCACGTGGGCAACTGGCCCGGAGTCACCGTGGAGCGGAAGGAAGGCCGGTTCAGGATAGGGGACGGCGAGGTGAAGGTGGTGGACCTGCCGGGGATCTACAGCCTCGGCGCAGCATCCCTCGACGAGGAGATCGCCGCGGATTTCCTTCTCCGGAGCCGCCCCGACCTGGCCATCGTGGTGGCCGACGGGTCCAACCTGGAGAGAAGCCTCTACCTGGCCGTGCAGATGCTGGAGACGGGGACGCCCCTGGTGCTCGCCCTGAACATGATGGACATGGCAGCGGAAAAGGGGATCACCATAGACGTGGAAAAACTGTCCTCCCTCCTCGGCATACCGGTGGTTCCCACGGTGGCCCGCCGGAAGGAGGGGATCGAGGATCTCAAGAAGAGAGTGCTCCAGGAGCTGAAGAACAGGACGGCGCCTCTGAATTCCTTCTCCCTGCCCTACGGCGAGAGGCTCGCCCCTCTTTTCGATAGCATGGAGGCCTTCCTCTCATCGAAACCGGAGCTGATTCCGGGGCTTCCCGCCCGCACGGCGGCGGTGAAGTTCACCGAAGGGGACCCCGCCGTTCTTGCTTCGGCGGAGGCGGCAGGCCTCCGCAGTGAACTGGAGGCCATTCTTTCCCGCGAAGGGGCTTCCGTGGAGGCATCCCTGGGGTACGACCTCCAGACGGCGGTGATCGAGCGGCGGTGGGGCTTTGTCTCGGGCGTGACCGCCGAGTCCGTCACCCGGGACCTCTCCCTGAAGACACGGCTCTCCCTTTCCGACAGGATCGACCGGGTGGTGACGTCGAGGACCCTCGGCCTTCCCCTGTTCTTCCTGGTGACATGGGCCATCTTCCGGCTCACCTATGCCCTGGGAGACCCCCTGGTGGAGATCTTCGAAGGGCTCTTCGAATCCCTTGGGGAGCGCTCCGCAGAATTCCTGGCCGGCGCCGGACTCTCCGGTGTCCTGGTCTCCTTCATCCAGGACGGCCTCATCGGGGGCGTGGGATCCGTGGTGGTGTTCTTTCCCCACATCTTCATCCTCTTCGCCTTCATCGCCGTCCTCGAGGACTCGGGGTACATGGCCAGGGGGGCCTTCGTCATGGACAGGCTCATGCATCTCATGGGGCTCCACGGCAAGAGCTTCATTCCCATGCTCATGGGCTTCGGGTGCAACGTGCCGTCCATGATGGCCACCCGGATACTCGAACGGCCCCGGGACAGGATGATCACTCTGCTCATCCTGCCCTTCATGAGCTGCTCGGCCCGCCTGCCGGTATTCGTTCTCTTCTCCGGCGCTTTCTTCGGCGCTCACGCAGGAACGGCCGTCTTCTCCCTCTACATACTGGGGATCATGGTGGCCATAGGGGCTGCCAAGATCCTGGGGAGTACCCTCTTCAAGGGAGAATCGTCCCAGCTCGTCATGGAGCTCCCCCCTTACCACATCCCCTCGACGGGGATGGTGCTCCGGCACGCCTGGGAGCGGGGATTCCTCTTCCTTCAGAAGGCGGGCACCTTCATTCTCCTCTCTGTGGTGGCCGTGTGGGCCCTGGCGAGCCTTCCCTGGGGCGTGGAATACGGATCCGAAGAAAGCCTCGTGGGGAGCATAGGGAAAGTGCTGGCCCCGCTGTTCGAACCCGCCGGATTCGGCTTCTGGCAGGCGGCGGTGGCCCTCTTCTTCGGCTTCCTGGCCAAGGAAGTGGTGGTGGGAACCTTCGGCGCACTGCTCGGCGCCGGGGAGGCCGGGCTCACGGCGGCCCTTCCCACCCTCTTCACCCCCCTCTCCGCCTATGCCTTCCTCGTGATGACCCTGCTCTACGTCCCCTGCGTGGCGGCGGTGGCGGCCTTCAGGCGAGAGACGGGAAGCTGGAAGTGGACCTTCTTCATGATCGCCTACACCACCCTCGTGGGTTACGGCGGCGCGGTTCTCGTCTACCAGGGAGGCCGTCTTCTCGGCCTCGGGTAAGAAAAAGCGTCACAGACTCCTTTCAGCCCCTTCCCTCCCGGACAGGGGCTGTTATTTTTGTTTCAGGGCAGAGGGAGTGTTGCCGGGCGCAGTGCCAAGGCCGAGAAACCGACAAGGATGTCGGTTTCAGGCGCAGTTGTTACGGATGACAATGTGCGCCGGCGGCCCAAACGAGCACCGGTAACACTCCCCGCTGCCCATGGACTAATGAAAGGGGGCATTTTTCTTCCTTTTCCGCCCGGGTCTGGTAGAATGAGCGGAAAACACCAGCATGACCGGCGAACAAGGAAAGGACGATGGTGTTCATGGACCTTCTCTTCGAACCCCTCTCCCTGGAAAAAGCGGACCGCTACAGAGAGCTCTATGAAGCCTGCCCCAGGCGGTCATCCTACTATTCCTTCGGCAGCCTCTGGGCCTGGAGGAACATCTTCGGCTTCTCCTGGGCCTTCCGGGAGGGAATGTGCTGGATACGGACCGGTTCGGGCACCCTGTGGGCGCCCGTGGGCCCCTGGGAATCGGCGGACTGGAGGAAGATTCTCCCGGAAATCTTTCCCGGGAGGGCAGAATTTGCCTATGCCCCCGACGGCCTGACGAGAATCTGGACCGACCTCTTCCGGGACAGGATCACAGCCAGGGAAGTTCGTTCCCAGTGGGAATACCTTCATTCCGTCCAGGACCTCATCGCCCTGAGGGGCAACCGCTTTTCCAGGAAGCGGAGCCACATCCGCCAGTTCGTGAAAAACTATGCCTTCCGGTACCGTTCCCTGGGCTCCGGCGACGGTGACTCCGTCCTGGAAGCCCAGAAACTGTGGCTTGCGGAGCGCCCCGAATCCCCCGCCCTTCTCCGGGAAAACGAGGCGGTACAGGAGATGGTCCGGGAATGGCGGAACATCCCCGGTCTTCTCGGCGGCCTTCTGGATGTGGACGGAGTGCCGGCGGCCTACACCATTGCCGAGGCCATCCCCGGCGACACGGTGATGATCCATTTCGAAAAGGCCCTGCCCTCCTACAACGGGGCCTACCAGGCCATCAACCGCATGTTTCTCCAGAACACCGCCTCCTCCTTCGCCACGGTCAACCGGGAGGAGGACCTGGGCGACGAGGGGATGCGGGTGGCCAAGATGTCCTACCATCCCGTGGGCTTCCTGAAAAAGTACACCCTCTCATGGTTCCCCGACTGATCCGGCTCTGTCTTTCGTGCCGTTCCCGTGGATTCACCCTGGCCGAAGTCCTGGTGGTTCTCGCCCTGTTCGGCCTCATCGCCGCCCTCGCCTTCGCACCGTCGGTGATTCTCGTCAGGGGGCTCGGAGAAGCGAGGACGGAGACGGCGAAGGAACAGGTTTCGGACTATCTCCTGGGGCGGATCGCCGCGGAGATGCGCCTCTCGCCCCGATATTTCCCGGGCGGACCGGCGGTGGCGGCCGTCCGCAAGGATCTCCTTGGAGGCCTGGCTGACGACAGGCTTGCCTTCTGGAGCGACTACGGCGGCGAGCCTGGAGTCAGGGCATGGAAGGTGTTCCGCCCCGGGGCGGGCAGGGACGGTGCCCCGGGGATATACCGCTGGATCCTTCCCCTGGCTTCTCCGGGAGCAGTGGAATGGGAAAACCTCGACCCCGCAGGAGGCAGGCTTTTTATCCCCGGTGCCGATTTCCTGAGGATTTCCGTTCTCTCCGCCGAAACGGGCGAATGGGGCGACGACTATGAAGGCCCGAGGCCAAGGGGCGTCAGGTTCGAGGCCCGGACAGGGAAGGAGGCGGTCTTCCGTGAGGACTGGCTTCCTCCCGAGTAAAAAACGAAGAGGCCTTGTCCTTCTCTCGGTCCTCCTGGTGTCCCTCTTCCTGCTGGCTGCCTCCACCGGATTCGCCGTCTTCGCCAGGAGGTCCGTGAGAGCCTTCGACGGACAGCGGCGGACCTTCACGGCCAGGATGGTCTGCGAAGCCGCCCTCCCCGCCGCGAAGGCCCTGATCGGGCTCCACCCCGGAAAGGCCCACGCTCCGGGGGACGATGTCTTCGCTCCCCGGACCCTCGCCTTTCCCGAAGCGGGTGTGACCGTGGAGATGACCATCATTCCCCTGAACGACCGTTTCCCGCTGAACGGGATCTTCCTTCCCGACGGGCGGACGGTGAGGTCCGAGCTCGCGGGACCGTGGAGGCGGCTGTGGCGGCAGGCCGGGGCCGAGAATCTCGAAGCCGTGGTGCTGGACTTTCTCGACGGGGACGGGGAACCCCGCCTCGGCGGAGGCGAGCGGGACGGGTACCTGAACAGGCCCCTTCTCTCCCTGGAGGAGCTGCTTTTTGTTCCGGGAATGACGGCGGATATCCTCTACGGAACCGAAGGCCGCCCCGGGATCGGACCCCTTGTCACCCTCCGGTCCGACGGAAAGATCAACGCCAACACGGCTCCTGCGGAGGTGCTGGCTCTCCTGGACGGCCTGGACGGGAACATCGCCGCCGAACTGGTCCGGGCGAGAGAAACCAGGGTTTTCTCTTCCATGGAGGACCTGTCTTCCGTGCCGTCCTTTCCGGCGTCGGCCAGGGCCCAGCTCATGAACGCGGTCTCCTTTACGAGCAGCCATTTCCGGGTGTCCTTTCTCGTTGAGTTTGCCGATGGTCAAAAGACCCCCCTGGAGGTTATACTGGAACAAAAAGGTGCGGTGACCGACACGGTCCGATGGGAGGAACCGTAGATTACCAGACGTCAGATTTCCTCGTTTTTCCTCAAGACCGGGGACGGATTTCGCCTCCTCGAAAACGGCGGCAGTCCCTCCGGAGAAAGGAGCACCGGGAACAGTCTTCCTTCCCGGGGCGCCCTTGTTCTGTACCCCTTCCGGACCCTCTCGGTGCACCCCTTTTCCTTTCCCTTCCGCCCGCTCAAGGACGTGCGCAGCGCCCTCTCCCTCAGATTTCTCCCCCTGCTTTCCGGGGAGGAGGCCGTGGACATCATCCCGTGGATCTCCGGCGCCGGAGGAGGGGGAGCCGAGGGAGCCGCGTGGTGTGTTGCGGCCTCCGAGGTACCCGGAGACGGGGTTCCCCTGCAGGGAAACATCTGCTGGCCCCTTCCCCTGGCCCTGGCTTCCATGGTGGACGGCGAAGGGATCGCCGTGTTCCGCGGGATGGGGATTACCGCCTCGGCCGTATTTTCCGGAGGGGTTCCCGTCTTCTGCAGGTGCGGCAGTGAGGAAGAGGGAGTCCGGGGCTCTGAAGAGGGCGGCGGTATGGACGGAGATGTCCGCCTCTGCAGGGAATTCGCCCTTGCTTCCGGCCGAGAGGGACTCGCAGCTTCGGTCTGGACGGGGACGTCCCCGGGCGAGCTCCTGGAGGCAGCCCGGCAGACTGCGGCCCGTTTTCCGGCCTTTCTTTCCGTGAACATTTCCCGGCCCGCCCTGGAAGCCGCTCTCGCCAGGGAGAGGACGGCCCGGGTCCTCAGAAACTTTTCCGCCGCCGCCGCGTTTCTCGGGGCGGTCTTCTGCGCCGTTCAGTTCTCCCTCTCCCTGCAGGTCCGTTCTTCCCTGGAGAGGATTTCCGCCGAGGCGGCGGCCCTCTACCGGGAGATCGCCGGTCCGTCGGAGCGGATCGTGGACCCTCTCTCCCAGGCCCGGGGCAAACTGGCGGAACTTCGGGGAAGCGGAGGGGACGACAGCTCCCTCTCCCTCTTTCTCGGCCACCTCGGAAGGGCGTGGACCGGCGGAGACGGGGGAAGAAAATCCGGCTTCCCGGTCCTCGACCAGATGCGGTACACCGGCGAGAGTGCCGAGCTGACAGGGACGGCCCAGACCATGGAGGCCATCCAGGCCCTCCGGACGGCGGCTGATTCCGGGGGGTTCAGGGCTTCCCTGGGGGACATCCAGCAGATCCCCGGCGGAGGACTGAGATTTTCCCTGTCCCTGAGGAGGGAAAAGCCGTGAAACGCTTCCTGTACGCCTCCATGCCCTCCCTCCTGGGAAAGGACGACAGCGGCCCCGGGGCGGAACGCCGGGCCCTTCTCCTGCTGCTCCTGGCCCTTCTCGCCTGGGGAGCTGCCTTCTCCCTCTGGAGCGACGGCAGGGACCTCCGGGCAAGGAGAGAGCTCCAGAAAAAACGGTTTGACGATCTCGCCGCGGTGACCGGGGAATACCGGGCACTCCGGCAGGCAGCCGGGACAGGACGGATTCCCCTTCCCGCCGACGTTGAGGAGGATCTCCTCACCGCCGTTTCCAACGCCGTGGCCTCCCTCGGTCTCCGGTCGAACATGCTGAGCCTGAGCAGCACCACGGGACGGGGGGGCGCCGGCGCCGTCTCCGTGACGCTGGAGGCCCTGTCCTCAGAGAGCCTGGCCCGCTTCCTCCAGGAGACGGAGCGGAGAGGCATCCATTCCTTCTCCGCCGACCTCCGGACGGTACGGAGCACTTCGGCCGAAGGGGCCCCGGGACGGACCATATCAGCGGTGCTCCTTCTCGGGAGGCAGGGGCCATGAAAGCCGGAAGGACGGTCCTGTTTCTTCTATTCTCGGCGGCGGTGTTCGGGCTGTCCTTCCTTGTCTTCTTTCCCTTCGGGGCAGGAACGGAGGCGGCCTGGAGCAGGGCTGTCCGGGCGGCGTCGGAAAAGGGCTTTTTCCTTGACGCTTCTTCCGTGTCAGCGGAGGGACGCCTTCCTCCCGGGGCGGTACTCCTCAATGTCCGGCTCCGGTCCCCTCTCCTCTCGGGAGAGGCCGGCCGGATCACGGTTGTCTTTTCGCCCGGCGGCACCATAGCCGGCCTTGCACCGGCGGCCTCGCTCAGGCTTGAGAGGGTATCGGTGAACCTTCCCCTTCCGGGGGAGCAGCCCCTCTTTCTCGCTGCGGTCGAGGCCAGGCTGGTCTTCCGGTCCGACAGGGTCGAGGTGCTGGAATTCCGGACTTCCGGGGAGCTTGACGTTTCCGGGACGGCGGTCCTTTCATCCCGGGGCTTCGCCCTGGAGGAGGCTAATCTGACAATCGGAGGAGAGCGGGCGGCCCTTATGGAACTCTTCCGGTCCGTCCTTCCCCTGAGGCAGGAAAAACCCGGGGCCTGGATCCTGAAGAGGGGAGGGAGAAACCCTCATGGCTCGAATTGACGACCTTCTCCGGGGAGGATCGAGGCTGGCTCTTCCCCTTCTCGGGGCGGCCCTTTTCTCGGCAATGGCAGGGTACTGGGCGGCCGGAATGGTGGAGGAACGGCTGTTTCTCCTGTCCGTGGAGGAGACCGGAAAAATATCGGCCAGGGGAGCGCCGCCGCTTCCGGCGGAAAAGGAGCAGGGCCCTTCCCTGAGGGATTTTGCCGCCGGGGACCCCTTCGGGGCGGCCCCCCCGCCTTCTGAGGCGCCTTTGGTGAAGGCGCCGGAGACGGAAATTACCGTGAGTGAGCTGTACGAGCTGGAGGGCATCCGGCTCGCCGGGACGCTGCCGGGGATCGCGGTCTGGATCGACGACGGGGGAAAACAGTCCGTATTTCTCCGGGGCCAGCAGGTGAAGGGCTATGAACTGACCGAGGCCGGCGAGGACAGGGTGGTCCTCAGAAAGGGAGGCACGGTGGTGAACGTCCTCCTCCGGTACAGCGGCCACACATCATCCAGGGCCTCGGCCCCGCCGTCTCCTCCCCAGGTTGTGAACATACCCGGCCAGGGAGTTACGGCGGCCCGTCCCGGGCAGCAGGGATCAATCCCCAGGGAGACGGTGGACAACCTGCTCATGAATCCCCTGGACGAGATGAAAAAATTCCGGCTCAGGCCGAAGTTCGACGGCGACAGGGCCCTGGGCGTGGAAGTGCAGTGGATGGACAGGAACAGCTTTCTGGAGTCCGTGGGGGTGGAGAAGGGCGACGTGATCCAGTCGGTCAACGGCCTGGAGATCCGGAACATGGGGGACGTGGTGAACGTCATCAACTCCCTCATGGGAGGAAGCGCCTTCGATGTGCAGGTTCTCAGGGGCGGAGCTCCCGTTTCCCTGAAGTACACCATCCGGTGAAGGACCCCATGGGACGGGGAAGGAAACGGGGCTTCACCCTTGCCGAGACGCTCGTGGCCGTGGCGGTCCTGGGTCTCGTAGCCGCCGGCAGCATGAGGCTGGCCGTTCTCTCCCTCCGCGCCCTCGGGGAGGTCCGGCAGGGACGTGAACAGCTCGCCCTCTCGAGGAACTTCTGGCTTCGGGCGGTCAGCGGAAAGCTGGAGAGCCGGGGCCGGGAGAACGGAATCTCCTGGGAGACCGGCAGATTCGAATTTCCGGGGCAGGACGGCCTGCCTCCCGGCTATTCCTGCGGGAAAGTCGTCATACGACCCGCCGCCGCAGCGGGGGGAAACGAAGTGGTCCTCTATGTTCCTGACCGCATGATCTCGAGGGGGAGACAACAATGATCCGGAAACTGCTTCTTCTGGCACTGATCCTGTTCTGTTTCGCACCGGGGGCTCCGGCCCAGACTCCGCCCCAGGACGACGAATTCGCCCTCGTGGAATCGGCCCGGAGAATGAGGGCTTCCGGGAACGCCCAGTTCAACTTCCAGGACGTGGACATGGTGAAGTTCATCCGGTTCATGGCGGAGCTGCTGAACGAGAACCTCGTGCTCACCCCCGGTGTGAAGGGGTCCATCTCGGTCATATCCCCGAAGCCCTTTCCCCTGAAGGAGGCCAGGCAGGTGTTCATCTCGGTGCTGGAGATGAACGGCTACACCCTGCAGCAGGGCGCCGGGTTCGGCAAGGTGGTGCCCCTCCAGCCGGGAAGCTCGGCGGAATCCGACGTCCGCACCGGGCGGATGGGGCCGGGGGAGGGGGAGCAGACGGTCTCCCAGGTGGTCCCCCTGGACTTCGTCACAGCCGACTTCATCGCAGCCGCGGTGAGCCAGGCGTCGGGCCGCATGGTCACCGTGCTGCCCGTGGGCCGGGGGAACGACATCCTCCTCACCGGCAGGGCCACCGACGTGAACAGGGCGGTGGACCTCATCCGGACCCTGGACAGGGCCGACAAGATCTTCAAGTCCCGGACGGTGAAAATCACGAAGGCATCCCCCGAGATCATCGCCGCCCACCTGGCCAACCTGGCGAAAGTCCCGGGAAGCCCGGTCTTCGGCCTCACCGTTCTCCCCGACGCCCCGGGCAACCAGATCGTCCTCGCCGGGGAGGAGCGGCACATCAACCGGGCGCTGAAGCTCATCGCCGACCTGGACGTCACCCCGAAGTCGGGGGAATTCCACGTGTACAAACTGGAGAACGCCGATGCCAAGGTGGTGGCGGAGCAGCTGTCGAAGATCCTGTCCGCCCAGGCGTCCCAGGCGGTGAATGCCGAAGGGAGGATCCCCACCACGGTGGTGCCCGACATCCCGTCCAACAGCCTCATCTTCGCCGCGCCGCCCCACCATTTCCAGTCCCTGGTGGAGATCATCCAGAAGATCGACACCCTGCCCCGCCAGGTGCTCCTCCGGGGTCTCATCGCCGAGGTCAACCTGACGAAGCTCAACAACGCCGGCATCGACTGGGCCACCTGGGGCGGGGCAGTCACAGGGGACGCGGTCCTCGCAGGGCAGCTGAACATGGGGGGCGCAGGGGTGCCGGGCAACATCATCGACTGGTTCCAGAACCTCTCCAGGACGGAAGAGGAGTACAGGAGGAGCGACGGAACCTACGGGACGAGAACGAACTACAAGGGCATGGGCCTCGTCTACGCCTACCTCGACCTGCTCAAGAAGTTCGACGCTGTGAACGTGCTCTCCATGCCCCGGCTCATGTGCACCGACAACCTCCCCAGCGAGCTCCAGGTGGGGCAGGTCATCCCCCAGCTCAAGGGAAAGCTTTCGGACGTATCCAACCCGAACGCCGTGCAGAGCAGCTACGAATACAAGGACACGGGGCTCATCCTCCACGTCACCCCCTCCATCCGGAGCGGGAACCTTGTCGCCCTCGATGTGGAACAGGTTGTCGAGGACGTGCTCACCGCCATGACCGCAGAAACCCCCGTGACGGGCAAGCGGAAGATCAAAACCAGCGTCATGGTGAGCTCCGGCAACACAGTGATCCTGGGAGGCCTCATCAAGGAAGTGGAGAAGAGCCTCCGGAGCAGGGTCCCCGGCCTCTCCTACATCCCCCTCATCGGCGGGCTCTTCACCCGGTCGGTGAAGCAGCGGGAGAAGATCGAGCTCATGATCTTCCTGACCCCCTACATCCTCGAGACTCCCGGCGAGGCGGAGCAGATCACCCGGGAGATCGTCTCCGGCGAGCACGGCATGAGCGCTCCCGAGGAGAAGCTCTGGAAGCGCCTCGAGAAGGAGTACCGGGAATCGGTGAAGCAGCAGTCGAAATGACGGGAGGAGACGGAAGAATGGTCCCACGGCTTCCCGACGGAGAAGAAATCGCTCCCCTCATCCGGGGGAGAGTCAGCCTCGACGCCCTGAAGAACGCAGGCATCCTGCCCCTCCGGGACGACGGGGAGCGGCTTGTGGTCGCCCTGGCCTCGCCGGAGTGCTTTCCCGCCGCCCAGGTCCTTGCGGCGTCCTTCGGCCGGGAGGCGGCGTGGGAGCTCCATCGGCGGGAGGACCTTGAGCACCTTTGGGGCCGCCTGTACGACCTGAGGGGAGGCATCGGCGACGACACCCTCTCGGCCGTGGCGGGCATCGACGACGGCGACGGGCTCCTCAGGGAGGACGTGCAGAGCGACTCGGTGGACGTCCCGGTCATCAAGCTGGTGAACGGCCTTCTGAGGGAAGCCCTGAAGATCCGGGCGACGGACATCCACGTGGAACCCTTCGAGAACGAGGTCCTCGTGAGATTCCGGGTGGACGGGGTTCTCCACGACCGGCTCCGCCTTCCCCGGAACCTCCAGGCTCCCCTGACGAGCAGGATGAAGGTCATGGCGCGGATGGACATCGCCGAGCGCCTCGCCCCCCAGGACGGCCGGATCGGCATCACCGTTGGGAACCGGGCGGTGGACATCCGGGTCAGCTCCATCCCTGTGCAGCACGGAGAGCGCCTCGCCCTCCGCCTGCTGGACAAGGGCTCGGGGCTTCTCAGCCTGGAGGATCTCGGCATGGACGCCTCATCCAGGGAGACCATGAGCGCCCTCATCGGGAACCCCCACGGGCTTATCCTCTTCACGGGACCCACCGGCTCCGGCAAGACCACCACCCTCTACGCCATCCTCCAGGCCCTGGCGAAGCCGGAGGTGAACATCATCACCGTGGAAGACCCCATCGAGTATGACCTGGAAGGGGTCGGGCAGATCCAGGTGAACGAAAAGGCGGGGGTCACCTTCCCCTCCGCCCTCCGGTCCATCCTCAGGCAGGACCCGGACATCATCATGATAGGCGAAATGCGGGACTACGAGACCGCCCACATAGGCGTCCAGGCGTCCCTCACGGGACACCTGGTCCTCTCGACCCTCCACACCAACGATTCCGTCTCGGCGGTAATCCGCCTCACCGACATGGGGGTGGAGCCCTACCTCGCGGCCGGGTCCCTTCTCGGCGCCGTGGCCCAGCGCCTTGTCCGGACCCTCTGCCCCAAGTGCTCGTACAGGGCCGAAGCGCCGGCCCTCTTTCGGAGAGAGGGCCTTACGGAGGTCTTCCGGGGCAGGGGATGCGACCACTGCATGGGCACCGGGTACCGGGGACGGGTGGGGCTGTACGAACAGTTCATTCTTGACGACGAGCTCCGGGAAATGGTGGCGGCAGGCCTTCCCACCCCGAAGATACGGTCCGCCGCCCGTTTGAAGGGGTTTCGTACCCTCTGGGAACTGGGTCTCGATGCCCTGCGGCAGGGGAGGACCTCCCCCGAGGAGCTGCTCCGGGTGGTCTCCGCAGGGGAATTCGGCCCCTCCCTGGAAGAAGGATAAGCCGTGCCTGCCTTTCGCTATACTGCCTACGACGAAACAGGAAAGGTCCGGAAGGGAACGGTGGATGCCCCGTCCTCCGTCAGGGCGGGCGAACTGCTCGCCGCCCAGGGGCTCACGGCGGTGGACATCGCGGAGGGAGTTCAGCGGAAAGCCGGGCGGAGAAGGGGCTTCGGCCTCTCTTACCATGCCCTGTTCTGCCGGGGGCTTTCCTCCTACCTGAAGCGGGGAGTTCCCCTCGCCGAAGCATTGAAGTTCCTGGGCCGCCATTCATCGGACCGGCGGGTGGCCGATGCCTGCCTTCATCTCCACGAAGGCGTGCTGGGAGGAAAGCGCCTCTCCGCCGTGCTGGAAGAAACGGGTCTCTTCCGGGAGGACCTCCTGAGGATAGTGGAATCGGGCGAAAGGACATCGGCCCTTCCCGGTGTGCTGGAGCAGGCTGCGGCCCTCTACGCCATGCAGGAGGGGCAGCGGCGGAAGATCCGGTCCGCCCTGACCTATCCCCTGGCCATGACGGTCATCGGCTTCGCCGTGGTCCTCTTTCTGCTCACCTACGTGGTTCCCCGGCTCGCCGACCTCTTTGCCGACATGGGGCAGGCCCTGCCCCTTCCCACGAGAATCCTCCTGGGAACGGCGGCGTTTCTCCGGGAATGGTGGCCGGCGCTGGTCCTTGCCCTGATGGGGTTCTTTTTCCTGGCACGGAAGAGAAAGTGGTCCGTGAGCCTCCCCTTCTTCCGGCGCATCCGGGAAAATATCGCCCTCTCCCTGGTGATGTCCCACCTGAAGACCCTGCTCTCCGCTGGGATCCCCCTGGTGCAGGCCCTCGGAATGGCCTCCTCCATGGACTCCCGGCCGGAGCGGTGGATGGAGGCCGCCCGGCTCGTGAAGGAAGGGTTCCGGTTCGACCGTGCCCTGGAGAGGCTTGGCACCTTTCCCGAGGAGGCGGTCTACATCCTCAGGATCGGCGAGCTGGGAGGAGACCTGCCGGGTGCCATCGGCCAGGTGGCGGAGATGAACTGGGAGGAGGCCCGGGACGGCATGGAAAAGGCGGCCACTCTCGCGGAACCCCTCCTGGTGCTGTTTCTGGGACTGGCAGTGGGCTTCGTGGTCATCGCCGTGCTCCTTCCCATATTTGACCTGTCCAGTCTCGCGGGATGACGGGCGGGCAGAACTGAAACGGAGGTTGTGCAATGAAAGAAAGGCAGCTGAAACGGAAGGGCTTTACGCTGGTGGAAGTGCTCGTGGTGGTGGTCATCCTCGGCCTGCTGGCGGCTCTCGTGGTGCCCAGGGTGGTGGGCAGGGGGGAGGATGCCAAGAGAACCGCGGCGGCGGTGCAGATCCGGGAGATCGAGCAGGCCCTGGAGATGTACCGGCTCGACAGCAGTCTGTACCCCTCCACGGCCCAGGGGCTTGAAGCCCTGGTGACAAAACCCTCCATTCCTCCCGAACCGAGGAAATACAGGGAGGGAGGCTACCTCCGGAAGCTCCCGGCGGATCCCTGGGGAAGCCCCTTCGTCTACCGCCGCCCCGGCGACCACGGCGAATACGACCTGTTCTCCCTCGGTGCCGACGGCGAAGAGGGAGGAGACGGTCCGGGGAAGGATATAACCAACTGGGAGTAGGCTTGCCCGGAAAGAATTCATGGTATAAAATGGCTCAAACTAGTTAGTGTTTTTTTGAAATTTACTTCTGAGAATATCAATCTTTTCCTCCGAGTCGCCTGTCCTAAAGGATCTATCCCACGGGCAGCGACCGTTAGGGTGCATCCGGAAACAGGTGCGCCTCCCCTTTGGCAAGGAGGACGTTTTTCCGCACACGGCGAAGCCGTCCTCATGTCTTGAGGGCGGCTTTTATTTTTTCCATCTGCACGAGGCGAAAGGAGGGGTCGGTTCAGCGGAAACCTGACGGAGAGCCCCGCGCGAAGAGTTTATTGAACAGGAAAGGGGCGGAGGTTCCGGTCCTCATCGCATGGCCGCGCACAGGTCCGGAGCTCTGCCGCCCCGCCCCCTGCCGACGAACGGAAGGAGCTGGGAACAGGATGATTCAGAAAGTCTTTTTTGTCAACGGCGTCGAACGGAACATCATAGTGGAGGACGACAGCACCCTTGCCTCCGTACTCAGGGAACAGCTCGGGCTCACCGGAACCAAGATAGGCTGCGGCCAGGGACATTGCGGCTCCTGCGGCGTGATCATCGACGGCACGTATACCCGTTCCTGCGTGTACAAGATGTCACGGCTTCCTGAAGGAGCCTGCATCACCACCATCGAGGGGATAGGCACTCCCGGGAATCTCCACCCCATCCAGAAGGCATGGATCAGGCACGGGGCCGCCCAGTGCGGTTTCTGCACCCCCGGATTCATCGTCTCCGCAAAAGCCCTTCTCGACACCAACCCCAATCCGACCCGGGAAGAAGTCCGGGACTGGTTCCAGGCCAACAGGAACGCCTGCCGCTGCACCGGGTACAAGCCCATCGTGGACGCCGTCATGGATGCCGCCAAGGTGCTCCGGGGGGAGATGGACGTGAAGGATCTCGATTTCGTCCTTCCTGGTGACGGACGGATCTGGGGCAGCAGGTACCCCCGTCCCACTGCGGTCGGAAAAGTCACCGGAACCCTGGACTACGGCGCCGACCTTATCCTCAAGATGCCGAAGAAAACCCTCCACGCAGCCCTCGTCCAGGCGAAGGTTTCCCACGCCAACATAAAGGGTATCGATACCTCCGAGGCGGAGAAGATGCCCGGAGTCTACAAGATCGTCACCCACAAGGATATCAGGGGGAAAAACAGGATTACCGGACTCATCACCTTCCCCACGAACAAGGGCGACGGGTGGGACCGCCCCATCCTGTGCGACGAGAAGATTTTCCAGTACGGTGACGCAGTGGCCATCGTCTGCGCCGACAGCTACAGGAACGCCGCCGCGGCGGCCGAAAAAGTGAAGCTCGACCTGGAGGTTCTTCCGGCTTACATGAGCGCCCCTGCCGCCATGGCGGAGGATGCCATCGAAATCCATCCAGGCACACCAAACGTGTATTTCACCCAGAAAATCAAGAAAGGGGAGGATACGGCCCCCATCTTCGCCCGTTCCGACGTGGTCACCGCGGAGGACGACTTCTACGTGGGCAGGCAGCCGCACATGCCCATCGAGCCTGACGTGGGATTCGCCTACCTGGACCACGAGGGTCGGCTGGTAATCCACTCCAAGTCCATCGGCGTCCATCTCCACCTGGCCATGATCGCCCCCGGTCTGGGTGTGGAGCCCGAAAAGCTGGTTCTCGTGACGAATCCTTCCGGGGGCACCTTCGGCTACAAGTTCAGCCCCACCATGGAAGCCCTCGTGGGAGCCGCGGCACTGGCCACGGGACACCCCGTGGCGCTGAACTACACCTGGAAGCAGCAGCAGCAGTACACCGGAAAGCGCTCCCCCTTCTTCGTCAACATGAAGTTCGCCGCCGACAGGGAAGGAAAGCTCCTCGCCATGGAAACCGACTATTCCGTGGATCACGGCCCCTATTCCGAGTTCGGCGATCTGCTGACCCTGCGGGGCACCCAGTTCATGGGCGCGGGATACGATATTCCCAACATCAGGGGCGAGGGCCGGACGGTGTGCACCAACCATGCCTGGGGCTCGGCTTTCAGGGCCTACGGTTCCCCCCAGTCCCTCTTCTCCTCCGAGGTCCTTATGGATGAACTGGCGGAGAAGCTCGGCATGGATCCCCTGGAGATCCGCCTGAAGAATGCCTACCGGCCGGGGAGCACTTCTCCCACGGGACAGGCGCCCGAGTCCTATTCCCTTCCGAAGATGCTCGAGGCGCTCCGGCCGAAGTACGAGCTCGCGAAGAAGAGAGCCGCCGAGGGCTCCACTGCCCGCTACAAAAAAGGCGTCGGCCTCTCGGTGGGTGTATACGGCTGCGGGCTCGACGGTCCCGATGGTTCCGAGGCACGGGTCGACATGAACCCCGACGGGACCATCACCATCTGTACGGCCTGGGAGGACCACGGCCAGGGTGCCGATATCGGCGCCATCGGAACGGCCCACGAGGCACTGCGCCCCCTGGGCATCTCCCCCGACAAGCTCCGGTTTACGTGGCCCAATACGGCGAAATGCCCCAATTCAGGGCCTGCGGGCGGCTCCAGGTCCCAGGTCATGACGGGCAACGCCATCCGGGTGGCCTGCGAAACCCTGCTCAAGGAGACCGCGAAGCCAAAAAGCGGCTTCTTTAAGAAGGACGGCGGGTATATGACCTATGACGAACTGGTTGCCGCCGGAAAGCCGACCTCTTTCGCCGGAAAGTGGTCCGCCGTGGAGGGGGCCGCATGCGATGAAAACAGCCAGGGGAAACCCTTCGTGATCTACATGTACGGCGTGTTTATGGCCGAGGTGACCGTGGACACGGAAACGGGCAAGACTGCCGTGGACCGGATGACCCTCATGTGCGACTGCGGGAAGATCAACAACCGCCTCGTGGTGGACGGACAGAACTACGGCGGCATCGCCCAGGGCATCGGCCTCGCCCTCTCCGAGGACTTCGAGGATATCGAGAAGCACTCCACCATGCCCGGGGCAGGGTTCCCCTACATCAAGGACATCCCCGACGACATCGAGGTCATCTACTTCGAGGAGCACAGGGCCGACGGCCCCCACGGCGCGGCCGGCATCGGAGAGCTTCCCCTCACGAGCCCCCATGCCTCCGTCATCAACGGCATCTACAACGCCTGCGGCGTGAGGATCACCAAGCTTCCCGCCTACCCCGAGAAGGTCCTGGCGGCGCTGAAAAAGTAGACGTGTACCGCAGCGGGGGAAGGGGTAATTTCCTCTTCCCCCTTTCATTTCGGAGGTTTCGCCATGGAAAAATCAACCCTCGTGGAATTCGAGAGCAAGTGCGTCCAGGAAGAGCCTCCCAGGTGCCGGGCAGCCTGTCCCCTCCACCTCGACGGCCGGGCCCTCTGCGAGGCTGCGGTGAAGGGGCGGTTCGACGAGGGACGGAAGATCATCCAGAAAACCCTTCCCCTTCCCGGGATTCTCGCCCGGATCTGCGACGCTCCCTGCCGGGATGCGTGCCTCCGGCAGGAGAAGGGCGGAGCCCTCGAGCTGGGGGCGCTGGAGCGGTTCTGCGCCGATGAGGGGTCTTTCCGCAGGCCCCGGATCCTGGTCCCGAAGACGGGACGCACAGCGGCAGTGCTGGGTGGCGGTATCAGCTCCCTTACGGCGGCTCTTGACGGCGCCGGGAAAGGCTATTCCGTCACCGTGTTCCGGGCGGAGAACGGCGGGCGTGAGCTTCTTTCCCTCTCTCCCCTTCTCACGGAGGATGTTGTGAGGGAAGAGCTTGAATGGATGGAAAAGCTGGGCGTTCACTTCCTTCCCTGGGATGCTTCCGTCACTCCCGAAGGGCTGGCTGAAAGATTCGATGCCGTCTATGCCGGCCTGGACGATCCACTGTGCCGCTCCTTCCCTGAGCTCCTCGAACGGGGAGACCCCGTCAGCCTGGAGACCGCCGTGCCGGGGGTCTTTGCTGGAGGGAACACCCCATCCTTCATTTTCAGGGCTGCCGCAGGCCGCCGGGGAATGAAGTCGGTGGAGCGGTTCCTCCAGGGAGCGTCCCTCACGTCCTCCCGGGAGAAGGAGGGGCCCTATGAGACCCGGCTTTTCACGAATACAGAAGGGATCGAACCCGTGCCCCCCGTACCGGTTCCGCCCCGGGGGTATTCCCGGGACGATGCGGTCCGCGAGGCCGGGCGGTGCCTGCTCTGCGAGTGCCTGGAATGCGTGAAGTCCTGCGTCTTCCTGCAGAATTACAGGGGATACCCGAAAAAGTTCGCCCGGGAGATCTACAATAACCTCTCGGTGATCCAGGGGACGAGGCTCGCCAACGGCATGATCAACTCATGCACCCTGTGCGGTCAGTGCGAACGGATCTGCCCGGAGGGCTTTTCCATGAGGGACCTGTGCCTCACGGCCCGGCAGGAGATGGTGCTGCAGCAGAAGATGCCGCCGTCCGCCCATGAATTCGCCCTGGAGGATATGGCCTTCGGGAACTCTCCCGGGGCGTCCCTCCTGCGCCATGAACCAGGCCTCAGAGGGAGCGCCTTTCTTTTCTTCCCCGGCTGCCGCCTTGCGGGGATTTCTCCCCGCACCACGAAAGCGGTCTACGGACACCTCCGGAGGATCATAGGAGACGGTGTGGGATTCTGGCTCCGGTGCTGCGGAGCCCCGGCTCGATGGGCAGGCAGGCGGCAGGAGCTGGAGAAGGAGGGTGAAGAGTTTCTTTCCCAGTGGCGCTCCATGGGCTCTCCGGTGGTAATCGCCGCCTGCACGAGCTGCCTGGAGGTCTTCCGGAAGGAGCTGCCTGAAATCCGGGCCGTCTCCCTCTGGTCTGTCCTGCAGGAAAAGGGCGTCCCCGATGTTGTTCCGGTCTGTTCCGCTTCCACGGTGCTCCACGACCCCTGTACGGCGGCGGAACTGCCGGAGGTGCGGGCCGCGGTGCGGGAACTGGCCTCCCGTGCGGGGGCGGCGGCGGAGGAACTGCCTCTGTCGGGAGGACTCACGTCCTGCTGCGGCTTCGGCGGCCTTCAGGAGTGCGCCAACCCCGGTCTCGCGGCGAAAACGGCACAGGAACGGTGCGGGGAGTCTCCCTCCGATTACCTCGTCTACTGTGCCATGTGCCGGGATCTCTTCGCCCGGACGGGAAAGAGGACGGTCCACCTTCTGGACCTGTTCTTCCCGCCGCCTGACGGGACAGGGGAGGACCTTCCGCCGGTATCCTGGTCGGAGCAGAGGGAGAACCGGGCGGCTCTCGTCCGGGAGCTTCGGAAATCCCTGTGGGAGGAGGAAGAGAAGATGGAGGAGGAATGGGAGACCCTGCCCCTTGTTATGGACGGAGAGACGGAAAAAATGCTCCAGTCGCGCCGAATCCTTACAGGCACAGTGCGGCAGGCCATATGGAACGGGGAGACATCGGGCCGGAAGATCGCCCGGCCTGACGGCACGCTGATAACCAGCCTGAAGCCCGCGTCCGTAACCTATTGGGTGGTCTACCGGTCCCTGGAGAACGGAACTTTCGAGGTGCTCAACGGCTGGAGCCACCGCATGGAAGTGAAGGGAACGGAGAGGAGAGCGCCGTGAAAGAACTGCTCAAGTCCTTCGAAAAGTACAGGGAGTACCGCTGCGTCTCCTGCGGATGTCCCATGGAGCTGAAAAAGATGGACATCACCTACCTGGGGAGCGTCTTTTCCGTCGATCTCCCGGCGTGCCCGTCCTGCGGCATGGCATTCGTTCCCGAGGAGCTTGCCACGGGCAAGATGCTCGAGGTGGAGAAAATACTGGAGGACAAGTAATGGAAACCTTCGAGATGGACGATTTTCAGATGCGGCTGGCCTCCCTCTCGGCGGAGGGGTACCACTGCAGCCAGATACTGCTCCTCCTGGCCCTGGAGAAGACCGGAAGGGAAAACACTGACCTCCTCCGCGCCCTGGGAGGCATTTCAAAGGGCGTAGCGGAAGGCAGCGAGACCTGCGGGGCCCTCCTCGGAGGTGCCTGCCTGCTCGGTTTCTACGCCGGAAAGGGGCAGCGGGACGAGAGGGAACATCCCCGGTTCCGTGACATGCTCAAGGATCTCGCGGAGTGGTTCCGGGCGGAGGCGGGCCTTCCCGGGGGAAGCGCCAGATGCGCGGACATTCTGGAAGCCTTCGGAAAGACACGGTGCCCCCTGCTTGTCCGGTCGGTGTGGATGAAGGCCATGGAGATCCTTGAAGAAAACGGGATCGATACCCTCGAAGGAAGGCCCCTGCCCGAGTGACCCCGGAAAAGGCAATGGGGGACCTTCTCCCGGAGCGTTCCCGCCGGCGTACCATCCTACAGGCGGGTACACGGATGTTCCAGAGAGGAAACCGCCAGTGAACACGCCCTTTCCCTTCGATGTCAGGGCCGCCCGGAAAGCGGGCGGAAGGACGGACCGCGGAAGCCTGGACGACAGCCGTCTGGAAGCGCTCCGGGCGGCCGTCGGCCGTGCCCGGCGGACCAGCCCCTTCTACCGGGGCCTTCTCTCTCCTTTCCCTGAAGGATTTCCCCGTTCCATGGAAGAATACGGGGGAATGCCTTTCACCTCGGCGGGGGATTTGTCGAAGGACCCCATGTCCTTCCTGGCAGTATCCCAGAATGATGTCGCCCGTATTGTGACCGCCCGGAGCTCCGGCACCACGGGGACGCCCAAGAGGGTCTTCTTCACGGAAGGAGATCTTGAGAAGACCCGGAGCATCTTCGCGGAAGGCATGACCGCCCTGGTGCCCCGGGGAAGCAGAGTGCTCATCCTTCTTCCCGGAGAGCGTCCGGGAAGCGTGGGAGACCTGCTCGTCCGGGGGCTCGCACCGGAGATGGAGGGCGTGCTATGCTCCTGCCCTGACGCAGAGGACACCCTCAACACCATTGCCCGTCTGAGGCCGGACTGCCTCGTGGCCCTTCCTTCCCAGGCGCTCAGGCTGGCACGGCACTCCCTGTCGCCTCTCGGGAAGTGCCTGTCGTCGGTCCTGCTCTGCTCCGATTATGCCTCCGACAGCCTCGCGGCGGCAGTGGCCGGGGCGTGGGACTGCACTCCCTTCAGACACTACGGCCTCACCGAGACGGGGTACGGCGGTGCCCTCTCCTGCGGTGAAGGGCAGGGAATGCATGTCATGGAGGACAGTTTCTTCTTTGAGATCGTCTCCCCGGGCACGGGGGAGACCCTCCCCGCCGGAGAAGAAGGGGAAATAGTCTGTTCGTCCCTCAATGCAGAGGGGACGCCTCTCCTGAGGTACCGTACCGGAGACACGGGGCGGTTTCTCCCCGGAACCTGTTCCTGCGGCTCCTTCCTCCGCAAAATCTCCGTAAAGGGGAGGCTGGCGAACGGTCTTGTCCTTCCCGGCGGATTTGTTTCCCTGGCGGACCTGGATGAAGTCCTGTTCTCCCTCCCCTGGCTCGGTGGCTACGAAGTCAGAATACGGGGCCAATTTCCTGTTTTTTCCCTCGATGTACCCTCATTGCCGGACGGGGTTGTGTCCCTTCCGGAAGACTTTGAGCGGGAGGCCGGAAATAAACTCCGGCCACTCCCAGGTCTGGAAAAACTGCTTCCGGGGACCGAATTTCGCCTTACCTCCCTGCAGGATGTGGATATGGCCCCGGCAAAGCGACTGGTTCTCCCTGAAGCTCTTCCGCGTCGGCCCGAATGAACCGGCAGGTCACCCTTTCCTTTTTGCCGCCTGAATTCGCCCCGTTTTCCCCGTCCCGAATCTGAAGATTACCCCGAAACGGTGAACTATGATAAAATTGCTCATCGCTGTTTTTGCATTTTCGATTCTGCAGGTGAATCTGCCGGGAGAGGAGATGAGGCACTGTATGGGAGTAATGAACGTTTCCACCCGGGTGAGGCCGGAAGATCTTGCCGTAGTGGCCGAGGCACGGGGACACTGCCTTGACATGGACCAGTCGAAGCAGAACGGCGGACTGGAGAATACCCTGAAACCCATGGAAGTGGTCCTGGCGGCCCTGGGAGGGTGCATCACCATGGTGGCCATGGCGCGGGCCCCGAAGGAAAACCTGGACCTGCGAGACCTCAGGCTCGAAATGGAGGGGGAGTATTCCGCCGCCGACGGCTTCAGGACGATCCGGATGACTGCACGGCTCCGGTCCTCCTCTCCGGAGGACCGGCTCATGGAGTTTTTTCACGCTGTCGAGAGGGTGTGCCCGGTCAGCAATTCGCTGAAGGCCAGGATAGAGCTGGAGGTGGTTCGGGAACGCTAAAAGAACGGGAGTGAACGAAATGCTCCGGAAACAGCCGGAGATACGGAGAGTTTTTTCGTGACGACTTTTTCTTTTGAGAAACAGGAGGGATAGAATGAGTTTCTTCGAACATTTCGGATTGACCAATGCCGCCGACGTGGCGACGGGAATGCTGATGCTCGTCATGATCTGCTACGCCATCGGCGATATCGTGTCCTACAAGACGAAAGCCGTCTTCTCCATGATCTTTGTCACGGGCTTCATTTTCCTGTTCGGCTTCTGGTACGGCTTCCCCAAGACCATCTTCCAGACGACGGGAACCATGGCTTTCGCGGCGGTAAGCCTTCCCATCATTCTTGTCCACATGGGAACCCTCATGAAACTCAGGGACATCAAACAGGAATGGAAGACGGTCATCATCGCCTTTGTCGGCCTCGTGGCCCTTTCGATCGGCCTCTTCTTCATCGCCGGGCCCATCCTCGGCCGTGAAATGGCCCTTACGGCGGCCGGCCCCATTTCCGGCGGCATCGTGGCCACCATCATCGTGTCGGAAGCCGCCAAGAAGGTGGGGCTCGAGCACCTTGCTGTCTTCGCCACCCTTCTTCTTGTTCTGCAGAATTTCGTCGGCCTCCCCATCGCCTCCCTCTGCCTGAAGTCGGAGACAAAACGCCTTCTCGCGAAGTTCCGCAGCGGCGAGGCGGAGGAAACAAAGGCAGGGAACGCTCCCAAGAGCGATCCAGAGGTACCGAGCATCAGGCTGTTCCCCGCATTCCCCAAGCCCATGCAGACCCCCTTCGTTCTTCTTGCCAAGACCGCCATCGTCGGCTGGGTTGCCCTTCTCGCCGCCCAGCACTACAACGCCATGGTTCTCGGTGCCGGCCTGCCTTACCTGCAGCTCCACAAGTTCGTCATGGCCCTCATCATGGGCATCGTGTTCTACGAGACCGGCTTCCTGGAGCACAAGGTGCTTGACAAGGCCAACGCCATGGGCTACGCCATGTTCTTCTGCCTGATCTTCATCTGGGTCAGCCTTCCCCAGGCCACACCGGAACTGGTACGCTCCCTTGTGTACCCGCTGGCGGTCTGCTTCGGCGTTGCCCTCGTCGGGATCGTCACTTCCACCTTCTTCACCTCGAAGATCCTCGGATACTCCTGGGCCATGGCGACGGCCATCGCCGTCACCTGCCTCTTCGGCTTCCCGGCGACCTTCATCATCACCGACGAGGTCACCACGGCAGGATGCGACAACCCCAAGGAGAAGGAGTACTGCATGAGCCACCTCCTTCCCAAGATGCTCGTGGGCGGATTCACCACGGTCACCATCGGATCGGTCATCCTTGCCGGGTACCTCGGCCAGATCATCGAAACCCTGGCGAAATAATCGCCCTGTAACGAATCGGAAGAGGGAGGCCCGGACAGTCCGGACCTCCCTCTTCTGGTGATATGACCCTTTACTTTTTTGTACCTGACACGGTCAGTTCCCTGTAATAGGATTCCGTGACTCCCTGGCATCCACGGCAGACGGGACCGTGGTACGGCGGGTAGGCTTCCCCGCACACGGGGCAGATGACAGGGGGCACCTTCGGCCGGACTTCGAGCAGCCCCGGGGCAACCTCCACGGGACAGACGTCGAACAGCCGCCCTCCCGCCCTGTTGATGCCGTCCAGAATCGCCTCAAGGTCCTGGTCCTTTTTCGGTACAAGCTTGAGGAACCATTCGTTCACCGCCCGGCACTCTTTCAGCCGTTCCATGCTGAGGGAGATCCGGACGCCCTCCCCGGTCTGCTTGTCGTAGAACACGGCGGCGAACCTTCCCGTGTCCACGATCTTCATCCAATGGTTTCCCACGGTACAGGGGGTGAGCAGCTGGATGGCGTCGGCGAGGCATTTTCGCGTCTCGCAGATTACGTCCACCAGGATGCCTTCAGGGAGGTGCTCCCGTGCCAGGGCGACCATGTGGAGGGCTAGCACTCCCCCGGGGGCCTTCTTGCCGTGGAACCGCTCAAGCTCCTTCAAAAACTCCTCGTAGGAGGAAAAGGGGCCGCAGAACATCAGGCGATCTTCTCGATCCTCACGGCGCACGCCTTGAAGGAGGGCGTCATGGTGTCCGGATCGAAATGTTCGATATTGCCGCTCAGAAGGTGGTTGGCGTTGGTCTCCCAGAAGTGGAAGGACATCCAGACCATACCCGGAGCGATGCGCTTTGAAACGTTCGCCCTAATTTTAACTTCGCCGCGCCGGGACGCGACCCGTATTACTTCTCCGTGGGAAATGCCCAGCCTCTCGGCATCCTGGACGGAAATATCGGCGAATTCCTCGGGCATCCGCTCGTTGAGTCCCTTTGCCCTGCCGGTCTGTGTCCGGGAGTGGTAATGGACCAGGCGGCGGCCGGTGCTCAGCACCATGGGATACTCCCCGTCGGGCTGCTCGCTGCTGGGAACCCAGTCGATGGCCTGGAAAAGCCCCTTTCCCCGGGAAAATTTGCCGTCCCTGTGGAGGATGGGGGTTCCGGGGTGCTCTTCGTTCGGGCAGGGCCACTGGATGCCGCCGATGCTGTCGAGGCGGGAAAACTTGATCCCCGCGAAGGCCGGACAGAGGACGGAAATTTCGCTGTCCCAGAGTTCCCGGCCGCTGCTGGACGGCCATTCATACCCGAAGCGTTTCGCCACCTGTTTGAAAATCCACCAGTTGGGCTTCGCTTCGCCGGGGGCTTCCCTGATCTTGCGGACCCGGCTCACCCGCCGCTCCGTGTTGGTGAAGGTTCCGTCGTCCTCGCACCATGCTGCTGAAGGAAGAATGACATCGGCGAAAGGCGTCGTCTCGTTGCGGAAAATGTCCTGCACCACCAGGAACTCCGCCGAATTCAGACAGTGGGAGACATGCCTGGGATCGGGCTCGGTGGCCACGAGGTTTTCCCCGAAGATCCAGAAGGCCTTCAGCCTGCCGGTGGGCAGACCGTTGACCATTTCGGCGATCTTCAGCCCCGGTTTTTCCGGAAGGCTGTCCACGCCCCAGAAGCCGGCGAACTTTTTGCTGATCTCGGGCGAATCCACCTTCTGGTAGCCGCAGAACATGTTGGGAAGGGCCCCCATATCGCAGGCGCCCTGGACGTTGTTCTGCCCCCGCATGGGATTGACGCCGCCCCCCTCGATTCCCATGTTCCCCAGGAGCATCTGCAGGTTGGCCAGGGTCATGACGTTCCGCTTGCCGGACACGTGCTCCGTGATGCCGAGAGTGTAGATGACCATGGCCGGCTTGACGGTCCCGAGCATCCGTGCGATCTCGACGATGGTGCTCTCGGGAACTCCGCTGATTTCCGAGGCCCGCTTGGGCGGATACTCCTCGATCTTCGCCGCGAATTCCTCGAAGTTCTCGCACTTTTCCTCCACGAATTTCCTGTCGTAGAGGTTTTCCCTGATCAGGACGTGCATGATGCCGTTCAGGAAGGCGATGTCAGAGCCGACGCGAAGCTGGGCGAAGATGTCCGAGTAGTCGGCCAGCTCCTGCCTCCTCGGGTCGACGACGATGAGTTTCGTTCCGTTCCTGACGCCGTTTTTCAAATAGGTAGCCGCGACTGGGTGAGCCTCGGTCATGTTGGTGCCGATGCAGAAGAGGAGCTTCGCCTTGGCGAATTCCCCGATGGTGTTGGTCATGCCGCCCGCTCCAAAGCTTGTCAGTAGCCCCGCTACTGTAGGAGCGTGTCAGACCCGTGCACAGTGGTCTACGTTGTGATTCTGGAAGACCATGCGGAAGAGCTTCTGCATGCTGTACGAGTCCTCGTTGAGGCTGCGCGCGCAGCTGACTCCTCCCACCGCGTCCGGGCCGTGCTTCTGCATCACCTCCTTCAGGCGGGATGAAACGAGGTCGAGGGCCTCGTCCCATGAAGCTTCGCGAAATTCATCGTCCGGGCTTTTCTTCTCGCCCTTCCGCACCCTGATAAGAGGCTTCGTGAGCCGTTCGTCGGAGTAGATGAAGTCGTAGCCGAACCGTCCCTTGACGCAGAGCCTGCCCCTGTTCGGCATGCCGTCTTCCGTTCCGGTCACCCGGGCGATCCTGTCTCCGTTGACATGGAGATCGAGCTGGCAGCCCACGCCGCAGTAGGGACACGTGGTGCGGACCGTTTTCGTCTGCCATGCCCGTCCCTGGCCGACGGCCTTCTTCTCGGTGAGGGCTCCCACGGGGCACATCTGGACGCACTGGCCGCAGAAGACGCAGTCCGATTCCTCGAGCTTGCTTCCCACGGGCGGATGGATCATGGTCTTGATGCCCCGGAACTGGAAGTCGATGGCGTGGTACCCCGACTGGTGGTCGCATGCCCGGACGCACCGGCCGCAGAGGATGCATTTGTTCATGTCCCGGATGAAGAAGGGGTTGGTGTCGTCAAGTTCGTGCTCGGTGCACACGTCGCCGTCGTCCCGGAAGGGGGATTCTTCGATCCCCAGCTCGTAGGCGAGGTTCTGCAGCTCGCACCGGCCGTTCGACTCGCAGGAGAAGCAGTCCAGAGGATGGCGGATGAGGATCATCTCCACGACGGCTTTTCGTGCCGCCAGGGCCTTCGGGCTGAAGGCGTCGGCCACCATGCCGTCCGTCAGGGGAGTGGTGCAGGCGGGAAGGAGCTTCGGGTTCTTTTCCACCTCCACGAGGCAAACGCGGCAGGCGCCGCTGGGCGGCAGGGCCGGGTGGTCGCACAGCGACGGAATCCGTATGCCGTTGGCCCGGGCAGCCTGCAGAATGGTCACGCCAGGTTCTGAAGTAATCTCCCGGCCGTTGATGACGGCCTTGATCCTGTGTGTTCCCATTTCTCAAACTCCTTTCAGGGTAAAATGTCAGCTCCGTGATGAAAAAGCGCATCCGGGGTAGGAGCACGAAACGCAGTTCCTGCACAGACCTCCTTTCCCCCAGCGTCTCACCTCCGCTCCCGAAGGAGGAATGCCCGCATACAGCCTGTCGAGGACCATGTCCAGGGATGTCCGCTCGAAAAAAACAGCGGAGGCGGGAACGCCGAGGACAAAAACCTCCCCCCTGCGGGCAAGCATAAGATTCGCTCCGGGGATCACGGGGATTCTCCGGAACACCACTTCGTCACACATCGCTTCTATGGCCCCGGGGGTCAGGTCATCGGCGTCGACGCTCATGCCGCCGGTGCAGATTATGACCCGGGCTCCTTTTTCAAACCATGCCGCAGCGGCTCCGAGAATGGAATCCCGGTCGTCGGGGCAAAGGGTTTGTCCGAGGAAAGGAGCCCCGTAGACGTCGAGTTTTTTTCTAAGCTTGGGAAGAAAGGTGTCCCGGACCGTACCCTCGAAAATTTCCCGGCCCGTGGTCACAAGAGCCGCAGGGAGGGGAGACCAGGGGAGAACGGAGATGGGGGACGCGTTCCGGGCGCGGTTCACACGGCTGCGTTCCATTGACAGGGGGCCGATGCGGAACGCTGCGGCCGCCATGCCTTTCGTGACGGGGGTTTTGTTGGGCCGGGTGGTGAAGAGCCAGTCCGGATCGTCGTTGATGAAGTCGATGTCGTTGTCGCTGAAAAGAAGGAGGCCGTCCCGGACGGCGACAAGGGTACATTTCCCCTCCTCGGGGCCCCGCAGTTCCAGCCCGGCTCCTCTCATCCGCTCTCCGAGGAGCAGGGCGGCCTCGTCTTCGTGCAGCTCGTCGGGGGAGAATTCAAGAAAGGGGATGTTGCATTTTCCCATCCGCCTGAGCAGGGGAACGTCGTCTTCAGCTATAACATGGCCTCTCCGGAAACGGGCGCCCTTGAAGCCCGTCTCGGGGTCGATGAGGGTGAGATCGTGGGAGATTTTCTTTCCGACGGCCTGTTCCACGGGGAGGGTTTTTACTATCATGTCCGGATCACCGCGATTCCGCCTTTCGACAAAAAAAAGGACCGTTCATCGGCAATGATGACGGTCCCCGTGGCTTCACGCGGTTTTTTCCGTCCTCCTTGCCAAACACGGGAGGCATGCCCGTTTCCAGGCATACCCTGACGGCCGCAGTCCATAGAGATTCACTCCACAGGAAATACGGCTCGGAGGCGCTATATTGGGTGACAGAGCGCTTTCCCTTTTTATAAAACAGCATTAATAGGGAAAATTATCTCAATCTGTCTGCCATTATAGGGTATTTTCTCTTTTTTTTCCAGCCCGGTGTCCTCTTTTGCTTCCGGAGGGAAAAAGAAGGGGCTCCGGCATTCGCCGGAGCCCCTTCTTTCCATGGTAACGGCGGTATATTCCCTGTTAGGTCAGTCCACCGCCAGCATGACGCTGTCTGCCTTGACCACTGCGTAGACAGAGGAACCGACCCTGATTCCAAGGTTGGCGAGAGAGTCCATGGTGATAACGGATACCATGGACTGCCCTCCGCCGATATCGATGGTCACCTGGGCTTCGACGGCCCCTTCCTTCACTGCAGTGACTGTACCCCGTATCTGGTTCCGGGCGCTCAGTTTCATTCTCTTCAACCTCCTTTTCTTTTCCGGTACCTGGTGAACCGGTATCTTCCCCTTCTATTATGGCGATGATATGATTTTTTGCAACGGAACAATCCCGGAAAGAAAAGGGAAGAATGCAGAGGAGGAATAGTATCGTGAAAGCCATGAGAAAAGCGGGGATCCTGTGCGTTATTCTATTCGCGGTTTGTGCGCTGTCCGGGCCGGCGGGCGGAAACAACCAGCCCCTCACAGTTTCCGGCGGGGAGCCGGTCACCTATGTCTGCGCCAACGGTGACCGGCTGGTGGCGCGGTACTACAGCCTGTCCGACGAGAGCCTCCGGTTCGTGAAGATTCTCTTTCCCGACGGCCGGGAGTACACCCTGCCCCAGGTGATCTCCGGATCCGGCGCCCGGTATACCGACGACGGGGAACTGCTCTGGTGGATCAAGGGAGACGAGGCCAGGGCGGAGATCCGGGACGAAAACGGGGAATGGAAGGAGCTCTGCGGGGAGTGCAGGGTTCTGCCCTGAGGAAAAATTCCGGAAGAGGAAAAAATTGACGGGTCCCCTCACCGGGACCCGTCAATTTTTTCCCGGAGTTCGTCCCAGGAGGGAATTCCCCTCCAGAGAAGCTTCCCGTCGAGGATCCACGTGGGTTCCGCCCGGATATTGAACCGGATGAGGTCGAAAATCCAGAAGTAGCATCGGGGATCGTAGATGTTCACTTCCATGGATTCCCCGTACCGGTCACGGAGCTTTACAAGCAACGGCCCTGCCGCCTCACGGGCGGCCGCCTGCGGAAAGGATTTCATTTCCTCCTCTCCGTACAGGAAATTGCTTCAGCAGGCCGAACCCATGGGCTTTTCCATGTAGAGCTTCATTTTTCGAACAGCCACGGCGTCCCCTCCTTTTTCAGAGATTTTCCGAGACGAGCTCTCCGTACTCTACCGACCGGTACTGTCGGTACTCCTTCCCCTGCACGCCGATGGCCTGGGGCGGACAGAAAGCGATGCACCGCTGGCAGGAGACGCAGGTGTCCAGGAACTCGGGATACTCCGCCATGCGGATGTTCTTCGCCGGGCAGAGCCTGGCGCACTTGCCGCACTTGATGCACTTCTCCCTGTCCACGGCGAGGGGATACTTGCCCCTCATGAGCTTCCATGGCCACTGCTGCCGGGAGAGACGGTAGAGGAGCGGGGAAAGGACATTGCCTCCCTTCCACGGGGCGTTTCCCTCCAGGAGGGCGTCGGCGAAGGCGGAAGCGTTCTTCTCCATTGTTTCGATTTTTTTCCTGTTCCTCTCGAGGGGTATGGTTGTGTTGTTGTAATTTGACGGCATGACGAAATCCCGAGCCCCCAGGGGGGTGAAGTTCTTCGAAAGCAGAAGTTTTTTCACCGCCGGGCGGAGGCCTCCGGACGCTCCTCCCATGGTGGAGATCAGGAACGCGCTCCGGCCCTGTCCGTCGGGGAGGCTCTCGAGGAATTCCCAGGCGAAGGGGTAGGTGGAGAACATGGCCACTGTGACTGCGATTCCAAGGGCGGTCCTGTCGTCCTGGAAGGGTAGAAACCCTTTTTCCAGCCGGCGGAGCCGGACCGTCTTCCCTCCTTCCCTGAGCCCCCGGGCCACGGCCCGGGCCGCGAGCAGGGTGTTTCCCGTTCCGCTGAAAAAGTAGAAATCCACTGACCTTTCCTTCATTTCGGGAGCCGCGCCTCCTTCGGGGATATTTATGGGCCCCATTGTACAGCAGGAAAGCCGGAGATGATTGTCTCCCCGGAAAGAAAGATGACGGTAGTGTAAAATAATAGGGAAAGAAATTACGGGAGGTGGAGAAAATGAAAATACTTGAAGCTGTAATTGCCGCATCAGTCGTGTTTTTTGCCGGAAGGGCGTGGGCCGGTGAGCTTCCTCCCCTGGACCGGCAGATTCCTCAGGAACTCCGTACAGCCACCTTCGCCCTAGGGTGATTCTGGGGACCTGACGCCCGGTTCGGGCTTCTCGACGGAGTGGTGCGCACCAGGGTGGGATATGCCGGGGGAACCACTCCGGATCCTACCTACGACGATATAGGGGATCATACGGAGACCGTTCAGGTCGATTTCGACCCGGCAAAGATTTCCTACGGCGAGCTCCTGGAAGTGTTCTGGACGAGCCACAACCCGGCGGCCCGTCCATGGTCCGTCCAGTACCGGTCCGCCATTTTTCCGGCGGACGAAGAGCAGCGAAAAACAGCGGAACGTTCGGCCGCGAAACTCGAGACCGCCATAGGCGGCAAGGTCTTTACGGCCATCGAACCCCTGGCCCGCTTTTACATGGCCGAGGGGTACCATCAGAAATACTACCTTCGCAGGGATTACATCCTCATGAGGGAATACAGTGAAATGTTTCCGGAGCGGGACGGTTTCGTCAATTCCCCCTCCGCTGCGAAGGCCAACGGAATTCTTGCGGGACTGGGTTCGAAGGAGGAACTGGAACGATTTCTTCCGCTGCTCGGTCTTTCGGAGGAGGCGCAGAAAAGACTCCGTACCAGGGTGAAATAAGCGGCATTCTTCAGGAAGGGGAGAGGAAAGAAGAGGATGAAGACTGTGTTTGTTGGGCTCGGCGGTGTCGGCGGGTACTACGGCGGCAAAGCGGCCCGGGCATTTGAAGGCGGCAGTGAGCACCGGGTGGTGTTTCTCGCCAGGGGAGAGCATCTCCGGGCCATCACGGACAAGGGGCTGAGGGTGCTGGCCCAGGACGAGGAGTTCCTCGCAAGGCCCTTCCTTGCTACCGACGATCCCGCTGAAATCGGAACAGCCGATCTTGTGGTCTTTGCGGTAAAGGGGTACGACCTCCGGATGGCCGCCCGGACGGCCGCCCCCCTCGTGGGACCGGAGACAGCGGTCCTTCCGCTGCTGAACGGGGTGAACAGTCCTGAAATCCTGGCCGGGACACTGCCTCCGTGCCGGATGCTCAACGGGTGCGTATACATCTCCGCCCGGATCGAGGGGCCCGGGGTGGTCCGCCAGACGGGGGGCAGCAGGAAGCTCTTCTTCGGCCCCGTGTCCGGCGGCAGGGAGCAGTACCTGCCCGTGGAGGAAATGTTCAGGAAGGCGGGGATAGATGCGGCTCTCGTGGATGACGTGAACGAGGCCGTCTGGACGAAGTTCATCTTCATGGCGCCCTTTGCCGGGGTAACGTCTCTCTTCGGAAGATCTTTCGGCGAAGTTCTCGCGGGGCAGGACAGCCAGCCCATGCTCGAGGGGATGATGCGTGAGATACAGGCCCTTGCAGTGCTCAAGGGAGTTTCCCTTCCGGCGGACATAGTCGAGCTGTCCCTTGCAAAGGGAGTGGCCTTCCCGCCGGACACGAAATCATCCATGCAGCTCGACTGTGAAAAGGGGCGCAGAACGGAAATCGAAACCTTCCTGGGATTCGTCGTCCGGGAGGGAGAGCGTCTCGGAGGCGATGTTCACCTCACCCGGGGCGTGTACGACGCCCTGAGAATGAGGGCGGATCACCCCTGCGGCTGCGTTTACGAGCAGGAGGGACAGCGCCCGTAGGCGAGGAGCTGCTTCCCCTCCACGACGCATCCTTCGGGAACCTGCACCGTGGGAAGAGGCTGGTCCTCCAGGCAGATCATCCTGCCGCAGGCCAGGCAGAGAAAATGGGGGTGGTTTCCGGGACACCTGTTTCCTTCGGGGAGGTGAGCGCAATAATGCCATGCTCCGTCGGTGCCGAGGACCTTGTGGACCAGCCCCTTTTCCTCGAGCAGCGACAGGGTCCTGTACAGCGACACCTTGTTCACCCGCTTCCCCGTGAAGCGGGTGAACGTGTCTTTCCAGGAAAGGGGTCTCCCTTCCCCGAAAAGAATGCGCAGCACCTCTTTCCGGAGTTCCGTGGGCCGTATTCCCCTTTCCCTGAGAAGGTCTTCCGGGCTTCTCATCGGGCCGCGAAGACACAAACGGGATAGTTGCACTCCCTGCATTTCCTGCACATTCCTCCCACGCCCCACCGTCTCACTTCCGCAGCCGTGGGAATGAGGCCCGCAAAGAGACGGTTCAGCAGGGGGTCCAGGCTTGTCCACTCGTCGTGGACCACGCAGGCGGGTGCACCCACGATCTTCGTCTCGCCCGCGAGGGCGAGCATGAGATGAGCGCCCGGAATCGCGGGGACACCTCTGAACCTGACCTCATCCGCCACCGAAGCGATGGCGCCGGCGGTCCTGTCGTCGGGGTCCACGCTCATGCCCCCCGTGGCGATCACCAGCTCCGCCCCCTGTTCGATGAACGTCCGGATGGCGTCGGCGATCTCTTCTCTTTCGTCCCCCACCACCGCATGCCCCATAAGGGATGCTCCGTACCCTGCAAGCTTGCCCTGAAGCTTCGGGGCGAAACCGTCACGGATCCTTCCTTCAGCCAGTTCCTTTCCGGTGGTCACCAGGGCTGTCTTGAGAGGGGCGAAGGGAAACACCGTCATGGGCAGAGTCGCCTCTTCGCCCCTGCTGACCTGTTCCTTCCTCATGGTGAGGGGGACGATCCTGATGCCCGCAACCCGCTCGCCCTTTTTCACGGGAACCTTGTTGGCCACTGTTGCGACGATCCAGTCGGGATCGTCGTTGATCCTGTGAATACTTTCTTCGTCATAGACCAGGAGCCCGTTCCAGAGGGCCGAGAGGGACACTTTCCCCTCCTCCGGCGCCTCAGACGAAATCCCCTCGCCGCTGAGACGTTCGGCCAGCCTTGACGCGGCATCGTCCTCGTGGACATCCCCATCCTCCAGTTCCAGAACAGAGATGGATTCCTTCCCCATGGACTTCAGCATGGGGATGTCCTCCTCCCGGAGAACCTGCCCCTTTTTGAAGCGGGCGCCCTTGAATCCCGTCTTCACGTCGATCTGGGTCATATCATGGGAAAGGGTCATGCCGAGCGCGTCTTCCACGTGAACGTAGCTGATTTTCGCCATAAAAAAAGTGTCCCCCGCCTTCTCGTTGCCTTGAATGACTGCAACATGGTTGCAATGGAATTATAGCATGGGTGCAGAATGTATGGGGTATACAGTTCTGTTTGTTTATTGAACGAGAATGACGTTTATGCTATCATCAATCCAATTGTGACCGTATGCACAATGCCTGCAAAGGCAGAAGTAAAGGGGAAAAGGAGGGGAATCATGGCTTTCAGCGTTGATGAGATCCGCGAAAGGTCCAGGAAAATCGCCGAACCCTGGCGGAACGGCAAGGGAGGTCTCATTCCCATTCTGCAGGCCGTTCAGGAGCAGATGGGATATCTTCCGCCGGAGGCCCTGGAGACCATATCCAGGGAACTGAAAATACCGTCCTCGGAGATTTACGGTGTAGCAACGTTCTACGCCCAGTTTCACCTCAAGCCCAGGGGACGCCATGTGGTGCGGGTCTGCCGGGGAACGGCCTGTCATGTCCGGGGCAGCCTGAAGATACTGGACAGCGTGAAGGAGATCACGGGAGTGGAGGAGAACCAGACCACCGAGGACCTGCGGTTCACCATAGAGCCGGTGGCCTGTCTCGGCGCATGCGGTCTCGCGCCGGTGATGATGATCGACACCCAGACGTTCGGCCGCCTGACTCCCGACATGGTGAAGGGCATCCTCGACAAGTTCGAGTAGAAAGCGGAGGAGAACGCCATGACGCAAATGAAAATCAGGAACCTCGACGATCTGAGAAAGCTGAGGGAATCGTCCCGGGACCTTTCGTCCGCACGGTCCGGCGGTGAAACGGTGATTATCGTGGGCATGGGGACCTGCGGCATCGCCGCCGGGGCCAGGGAAATCCTCTCCGAAGTGATGGCCGAACTCGCGAGGAGAAACATCGGCGATGTGGCGGTCCAGACCACGGGCTGCATCGGCATGTGCCAGGACGAACCCCTGCTCGACGTGATCCGGGGAGGCCAGAGGGTGACCTACGGCCGGGTGAAGCCGGAAGATGTTCCCACCATCATAGCGGAGCACGTGGTGAACGGCCGGGTCGTTGAAAAAATGGCCATCGGCCGGGCCGACTAGGGGAGGGAGGAGGAATCATGCCTATTTATCGTTCCCATATCCTGGTCTGCGGAGGCACCGGATGTGTGTCCAGCGGAGCCCGGGACGTAACGGAGTGTCTCAGGAACGCCATCAGGGACAGGGGGCTCTCCGAGGAAGTGCTCGTAGTGCCCACGGGATGCCACGGAATGTGCGAAATGGGACCCATCGTGGTGGTCTATCCCGAGGGGACCTTCTACTGCCGGGTCCAGAAGTCGGACGTGGCGGAGATAGTGGAGGAGCACATCTACAAGGGACGCCCGGTGCAGCGGCTCATGTACTCGGGCTCCGAGGATATGCCCTTCATCCCCCACTACAAGGAAATCCCCTTCTACGGCAAGCAGCACCGCATCGCCCTGGCGAACTGCGGCTACATCAACCCGGACAACATCGAGGAATACGTCGCCAGGGGCGGCTACGAAGCCCTTGGAAAAGCCCTTGCCGGCATGACGCCCGCCCAGGTGATCGACGAGGTGAAGACCTCCGGCCTGAGGGGGCGCGGAGGCGGCGGTTTCCCCACGGGTCTCAAGTGGAGTTTCTGCGCCTCCGCGAAAGGCGACAAAAAGTATGTCATCTGCAACGCCGACGAGGGGGACCCCGGGGCTTTCATGGACCGGTCCATCCTCGAGGGCGACCCCCACAGCGTCATCGAGGGCATGATGCTCGGGGCCTATGCCATGGGCGCCGACGAAGGATACATCTACTGCCGGGCGGAGTACCCCCTGGCCATCCAGCGGCTGAAAACGGCCATGGCCCAGGCCGAAGCCTACGGCCTCCTGGGGGAGAACATCATGGACAGCAGCTTCTCCTTCACCCTTCACGTCAAGGAAGGGGCCGGTGCCTTCGTCTGCGGCGAAGAGACGGCCCTCATGGCCTCCATCGAGGGGCGGAGGGGGATGCCCCGGCCGCGGCCTCCCTTCCCTGCCAATTCCGGCCTCTGGGGGTGTCCCACGAACATCAACAACGTGGAGACCTGGGCCAATGTTCCCCCGATCCTCAGAAACGGCGGGGCATGGTACGCCTCCATGGGAACCGAGAAGTCCAAGGGAACGAAGGTCTTCGCCCTCACGGGAAAGATCAAGCACACCGGCCTCGTGGAAGTGCCCATGGGCATCACCCTCCGGGAGATCATCTTCGACATCGGCGGCGGCATACTGGACGACAAAAAATTCAAGGCGGTCCAGATCGGCGGCCCCAGCGGAGGATGCCTCACCGAGGAGCATCTGGACACCCCGGTGAGCTACGAGAGCCTCACGGCCCTCGGGGCCATCATGGGTTCCGGCGGTCTCGTTGTCATGGACGAAACCACCTGCATGGTGGACGTGGCCAAGTTCTTCCTGGAGTTCACCCAGAAGGAATCCTGCGGCAAATGCGTTCCCTGCAGGGAAGGCACCAAGCACATGCTGCTGCTCCTCGAGAAGATCACCGACGGCAAGGGCACCATGGAGGACCTGGACACCCTCGAGGGCCTCGCCCACATGGTGAAGGACATGTCCCTCTGCGGCCTGGGGCAGACTGCCCCCAACCCCGTGCTCACAACGCTCCGGTACTTCCGGGACGAGTACGTCGCCCACATCAGGGATCACAAGTGCCCTGCCGGAGCCTGCGCGGCCCTGCTGGAATACAGGATCATCCAGGAGGCCTGCAAGAAGTGCGGCATCTGCGCCAGGAACTGTCCCGTCAAGTGTATCCCGGGCGACCGGAACTCCGGGTACCATATCGAGACCGACCGGTGCATCCGTTGCGGCACCTGCTTCGAGAAGTGCCCCTTCGGCGCTATCGAGAAGAAGTAGTACCTGAGGAGGATCGACATGAGTGATATCACGCTCGTCATCGACGGAGTCGAATGCAGGGCGGCAAAAGGAGACACCATTCTCCAGGTCGCCCGGAGAAACGACATCTACATTCCGACCCTCTGCTGGATGGAGGGGCTGACGCCCATCGGTTCGTGCCGCATGTGCGTCGTGGAGGTGGAGGGGAACCCCAAGCTCCTCACCGCCTGCACCACCCCGGCGGAGAACGGAATGAAGATACATACGAAGACGGAAAAGCTGAAACAGTACCGCCTGCAGATCCTGGAGCTTCTCTTCGCGGGAAGGAACCACTTCTGCATGTTCTGCTCCCAGACGGGAGACTGCGAACTCCAGCGGCTCGCCATCGAGCACGGCATGGACAAGGTTCGCTACCCCTTCCTGTACGAGCCGTTCCATAACGACGCCACGGACCCGAACATCCAGCTGGACCACAACCGGTGCATCCTCTGCCTGAGGTGCATCCGGGTCTGCGCAGAGAAAGTCGGGGCCCATACCCTCGACCTCGAAAAGAGGGGATGGGGAACCAACATCACCGCTGATCTCGGGAAGATGCTCGGCGAGAGCGACACGTGCGTGTCCTGCGGCGCCTGCGCCCAGGTCTGCCCCACGGGAACCATAACCCTCCGGGACTTCGTCTACCGGGGACGGCGGAACGACTGTGACGACCAGGTGGAGAGCATCTGCCCGCTCTGTTCTCTCGGCTGCAGGATCAAGGCCTATGTCCGCACTGGAAGCGTTGCGCGGGTTGAAGGTCTCTCGGCGAACAGCCCCGACGGGGGCCAGCTCTGCCACAAGGGACGCTGGGGCCTGCCCAAATCCACAGAACGGGACCGCCTCACGGCTCCCATGATCCGAACCGGTTCTTCCTTCAGGGAAGCTTCCTGGGAGGAAGCGCTGAATCTCATCGCATCGAAGCTCAGTTCCGCATCGAAGGCCAACAGGGCAGGCGCTCTCCTCTCCGAGCTGTCCACCGACGAAGAACTCTCCGTGGTCTCCTCTTTCTTCAGGGACACCATGAATATGGAGAAGGTGGACGGGTTCTACGGCAACATGCTCCGGGGATTCGTGAAGGGTTTCCAGCCCTTCGCCGACCAGGGAATACGGCCGTTCACCGGGGCGCACAACATCCTCGAGAGCGATGCCATTGTCGTCATCGGGGCGAACCCCCAGGAGGAGGCCCCCGTGGCAGCGAGCTATATCCGGGTCTCCACCATCATCGAGAGAGCGAAGCTTATCAACCTGTCCGCAGGGAAGAACCCCTTCGACGGGATCACCGACGCGGATATCCGGGCCGCCCTCGGGGGTGAGATGGAAAAGGTGCTGGTCTCTCTGAAAGAGGCCGTTGAAGGAGGAGATGAACCGAAGGACCCCGGCATGAAGGAAGCCGTCCGGATTCTCCGGGAAGCGAAGAAGCCCGTGTTCGTCATCGGTTCAAGCCTCGCGGAACATCCCGCCCTCGTCACGGAAGCCCTGAACCTGGCAGTCGCCTCGAAGGCCTTCTTCAACGACGGTCTCGGCGTGGTGCCCATGCTCCGGGGAGGAAACTGCCTCGGTGCACTCAACACGGTCATCGGTGAGAGCGACTGGCTCGGCGACGGCGAGCTCGATTTCCTCTACGTGCTCTCCACCGGCATGGTGGATGAGGACAAACGGTCCCTGGAGGCCATGACCAGGGCACGGTTTGTGGTGGTGCACACCCCCTTCATGGTCCATCCACTGGTGAACATGGCCGATGTGCTCCTTCCCGCCCCGGCGTGGTTCGAACGAAGCGGGCACTACTGCACCCTGGAGGGAGAGCGGCGCAGAATGAACATGATCGTGCCTCCCAAGGGCAACCTGAAGGGATTGTCCGTCATCATGAATGAGCTGGCCGGCAAGCTCGGTCTCGCACTCCAGCCCGCCTCGGCCGCTCCCTGCGAAAACGTCTACGAGGCGAAGTCCCCGTCCACCGCGGCCAGGACCGTCTCGCTGAAGGAGGTACGATGACCATGGCGAAGCCGAAAATCGCGTCCGTCTGGCTTGAGGCCTGTGCGGGCTGCCATATGTCCTTTCTCGACATCGACGAACGGATAGTGGATCTCCTCGGCAAGGTGGAGCTCACCGCCACGCCCATCACCGACATCAAGACCTTCCCCGAGGTCGAGGTGGGGGTCATCGAGGGCGCCCTCGGCAACGAGGAGGAGCTTCATCTCGCGAAGGAGCTGAGGGAGCGGTGCAAGATCCTCATTGCCTGGGGAGACTGTGCCGTCTTCGGCGGAATCAACTGCATGCGGAATTTTATGCCTGCCGAGCAGGTGCTGAAGGAAGGATACGTGGACACCGTCAGCACGGTGAACCCCGACGGCGTACTTCCCCGCCAGGATCTCCCGGCGCTTCTGCCCCAGGCGATCCCCGTGGACCGGGCCGTCAAGGTGGATGTCTACGTTCCCGGATGCCCGCCCGACGCGGACACCATCTATTATGTCTTCAGCGAGATACTGGAGGGGCGGATTCCCACCGTTCCCACGGATATCATGCGCTACGACTAGCGGAGGAAACGAGTCATGGAGAACACGAAGAAAAACACCATTGTGGTGAATCCCATCACCCGCATCGAAGGCCACGGAAAGATCACCGTGGACCTGACGGACGGCGGCGCCGTCGACAGGGTCCGCTTCCACGTGACCCAGTACCGGGGGTTCGAGGTCTTCTCGAAGGGCAGGGATTTCCGGGAAATGCCGGTGATCACCCCCCGTATCTGCGGAATCTGCCCCGTGAGCCATCATCTCGCCTCCGCCAAGGCCTGCGACGCCATTCTCGGCGTCACCCTCACGCCCACGGCGGCGAAGCTGCGGGAGGTCATGCACATGGGGCAGTTCATCCAGTCCCATGCCCTCTCCTTCTTCCACCTGTCGAGCCCGGACCTGCTCTTCGGGTTCGACGCCGACCCCGCCATCCGGAACGTGGCCGGGCTGGCCCAGGAATACCCCGATCTGGCTGTGGCGGGCATCGGCATGAGGAAATACGGCCAGGAGATCATCAAGACCCTGGGCGGCAAGAAGGTCCATCCGTGGCACAGCATTCCCGGAGGGGTGAACCGCAGCCTCCGGGCGGAGGAGAAGGACGGCATGATCGCCGCCCTGCCGAAGCTCAAGGATGACCTCCGGAAGGCCCTCGACCTGGTGAAGAACTACCTGGCGGAGAATGCGGAACTGGCCGCCCGGTTCGCCACCCTCGAGACGTCCTACCTGGGCCTCGTGAAGGACGGAAACCTGGAGCTCTACGACGGCCGCATCCGGCTCAAGAGTCCCAGGGGACGAATCACCGACGAGTTCGACGACAGCGAATACTGCGCCCACATAGGGGAGCACGTGGAGGAGTGGAGCTACCTGAAGTTCCCCTTCTACCGTCCCCTGGGCTTCCCCCACGGATCCTACCGCGTGGGGCCCCTGGGACGAATCAACGCCTGCGACGACATTTCCACTCCCGAAGCATCGGCGGAGCTGGCTGCCTTCAGGAAGTCCACCGATGACGGCATGGTCCACTACACCCTCTACTACCACTACGCCAGGCTCATCGAGATCCTCTATTCCATGGAGCGTCTCGAAGAGCTCCTGAACGACCCGGACGTCCTCGGCAGCGACCTCAGGATCACCGGAAACGTAACGAACCGCGAGGGTGTCGGAGTGGTGGAGGCCCCCAGGGGAACCCTTATCCACCATTACGAGGTGGACGGCAAGGGTGCCATCGAGCGGGCGAATCTCATTGTGGCCACCGGGCACAACAACTACGCCATGAACCGGGGCGTGGAACAGGTGGCCAGGGACTACATCACGGGCTCCGACGTGAAGGAAGGGGCACTGAACCGCATGGAGCACGTAATCCGCTGCTACGACCCGTGCCTCTCCTGCTCCACCCACGCCGTCGGAAAGATGCCCCTGAAGCTCGAGGTGCGGAACAGCCGCGGCGACGTGGTGAGGACGGTCACCAAGGAGTGAAGGTCCTCGTCTGCGGCTACGGCAACCCCTTCCGGACCGATGACGGGGTGGGGCATCTTCTCGCCCCTGCCGTGGCTGAACTGATCGCTTTCCGTGGAGGAGAGGCGGAGGTCCGCCTGGAGCACCAGCTTCTGCCCGAAATGGCGGAGGAGTTCGGGAAGTACGATCTGCTGGCCTTCACCGACGCACGGGTGCCCGGTACCGGGAGCGGGAACGGATACGATATCCGGGAGATTTCTCCCGACCCCGCTCTCGAAGGACTCAACATCCACTCGGTGGGCCCGGAGTGGATTCTTGCCCTCGCCGCGAGGCTATGGGGGAAAGTGCCACCGTCGGTACTCGTCAGCGTGGAGGGGGAATCCTTCGATTTCGGCGAAGGCCTGACTGCGGCATGCAATGAACGGATGAACTGCGCCCTCGCCGCTTTCGATGAATGGCTGAGAGACAGAAATTTACAGTAGCAGGCGGCGCAAAACCCCCGGCGGAAGCCGGGGGTTTTTTTTCTGTGAAGCCGGGGGGGGGGATACTCCGGCGGATGAATATCGGAATATAATGAATCAAAAGACAGGCCCCCCTCCCCTGTATCCGCAGTTTTTCCAGGCAGAGGGAGTGTCGCTGGGCACAGCGCCCAGGCCGAGAAACCGACACGGATGTCGGTTTCAGGTGCAGTTGTCAAGGACGACAATCTGCACCGGCGGCCCAAGCGAGCACCGGTGACGCTCCCCGCTGCCAACGGAATTAGGCTTCAGCGGAGGGGGGCGGGAGGAAAACAGGGGCGGTCCGGCAGACGGCGCGAAAGGCGGCGAAGGGCATGGGAAGAGCGGCAAAAGGGGTTGCGGCGGTCCTGATTCTGGCGGGTATTCTGTGGGGGGAGCCTGTATGTCCGGCCTCGGCGGACGGCGGAGGAATGAGCCTTCGGGAGGAGATAGGGGCGCGGATCGGCCATATTAACGCCCTTCCCGCCGGAGAGCGTCTCAGCCCGAGGGGATCGGAAAAAAAGGAAGCGCTGCCTGGAGGGAAAATCCTGTCTCCCCAGGAAGAGTTTTTCGCCTCCCTGGGACTCGACAAGATTGCCCTCGGCGAGGAGGACCTCCGGGAGATCGAAGAATACCGGGAGGCCATGAAGAATGCGGGGCTCGGCCCGGAGCAGATCGAGGAGGCCGTGAAGGGGTTCGAGCTGGCGAAGAAGATGAGTGCTCTGGGGCCTGCGGCCATGATGAAAGCCGGCAGGGGTGCCGCGAAGAAGCAGGATTCGAAGAAGGAAACCCGGGAAACGGGCGCTGTGGGCGACGCACCGCTGCCGCCGGCGGCGGAAGGATACAACGCCGGGGACGAAGGGGAAAAAGCCCGGTGGGCCCTCGGTCTGGCGGATTCCATGGCCGTGGCCTCCTTCTACGACATCGCCGACGCGGGCATGGTGAGGGCGGCAGGGCTTGCCGTCTCCGCCTACCCCCACCCCCTGCTCCTGAACAACTTCGCCGGGATGATTCGGGAGGTTTCACCCGATGACGCCCTCTTCTTCTACTTTTCCGCCCTCTCCCTGGAACCCCGGAACCCTGTCATATTGACCAACATCGCCATGTCCTTCCTTGACCGGAACGACTTCGGTGCGGCCCGGAACTACGCAACCCAGGCCCTCTCCGAAAATCCAGAGTTTGGCCCCGCCTTCCAGGTACTCACTTTCTGCCATCTTCGGGACGGCAGCAGCGTCCTTGCCGCCGAGACGCTCATGAAGTCGGCGAGGGACTGTTTCGACGACCTGTCCGTGCGCCTCTTCGACGATTACCTGGAGGAAGTGGGCAACCTTGATGTGACCCAGGGGGAGAAATACCCCCTGCCGGAAGAGCATCTGGAGATCCTGTACCAGATCGCGAAGAAGTACGGCGACCCTGAGCGGGAGAACGGCGCCGACACGCCGGGAGCCCAGATCCGGATCAACCCCTTCCCTGTCTTCGGGAGCGCCGACCACTACCTGAATTCCATGGATTTTCTCTTGGGGGATGCGGAAAGGAGAGCGGCGAAACTCGCGAAGATCTCCGCTGAGCTGGGCCGGCTCGAAAAGGCCGTCTTCGGCAAGCGGGGAAGCCGGGGAGCCCTGCCGGTGATGAAGAACATGCGCCAGTACTACGCATACCTGGTTCTGGAATCGTACTACCACTTCAAAATGAGGGAGCTCAACTGGAAGCTCCAGGAGGAGGACCCCACGGACGACCTTCTGAAAGACTATGTGGATGCCTACATGACCCAGTGCATTTCTTTCAGAAAACAGGAGCACGATTTTCACGAAGCCTTTCTGAAGCAGACCAAGGGAAGCCCGAAGGAGGAGGCGGAATGGTACCGGAAGGGAATCCGCTTCTACTCGGCATGCCTCGACCACCAGAAGATGCTGCTGGACATCACCCGCCGGTATACCCTGGAGTACCTGAAAATCCCCAAGAGCAAGTATGACGAACGGAAAACTATCGTAGAGGAGTTCTGGCTGAAGGCGGGCGGCCTGCTGAAATACATGACGGACGGGAATGTATATGACCTCGCGGACAAGAGGCGGGAAATGTTTGCCGTGGACTGGATGGACATCTGGCCCACAGCGGGGTACCCTGTCCCCAACGCGGGAGATTCCGTTTTCGTCAGGGCTGTGGACGAAGCTCCCCTGGGCATGTCCTCGCCTTTCCTGTGCTCTATCTCCCCACCGGCCCTCCAGGGAGCCCTGGAGAGGATGCAGCGGTACCAGGAAGAACTGGCGAAACTGAGCAAAGGTCTCAACAGGCTGAACCCGCCCCCGAAGGTCCTGCCGAAATACGCCTTCGACGTCGACCCGGTGGAGATCGAACGAACGGCCCTCCCCATGTTCAAGGAAGCGGGGGATTTGCCCCTTATCGGTTTCGAGGGGACACTCCCCTTCTCGGACAAGCACACGGCCTACACCGACGGGTCGAAGAGCACCTGGATCATCACGGGTGAAGGAGGCGCGAGGGGGTCGGTCTACGACGACAGTTCCGGGACCATGACCACCTTCAGTGCCGCGTCGAAGCCTGGCGGGTCGACGTCGGTCTTCGACGTGGGGGCGAAGCTGACGGACGTGAAGGATCTGGGGGACCGGCTGGACAAGGCCACTGAGTTTGTCCGGGAAAAGGTGTTCAGGCAGAAGGGAGGAAAGGAGAGCGAAGGGTCCGGTCCCTTCGGGGGGCCCTTTCAGGCTGCGGACATGCTGAAGAAGGGGCAGGAGACCATCGGTTTCCTCCAGGCGGCGGGAAACGTCAAGGGTGCCGGTTCGAGGATGTATGGTGAATACGTCACCCGGGACAGGGATCATAGGGTGATCGACCACGGCCTGGTCTACATCCGCCAGGTGGGTGGGGCTCTGCCCATTGAAAACTCCCCGGAGCTGGGGAGGGAGGTTATGGTGATGAAGTCCCGTATCACGGGGGTCTCCACGAAGCAGGAGTTCACCCAGTACAAGTTCAAATTCGCCACGGTCAGGACACGGTAAGCTGCGGGGAAGAAGAGTTTAAAGGGTGAGTTTTCTAGGGTGATTTACATTGTTCTGATTTTTCCATATACTCAAAACTGAGCATTTGCGGGGGAGAGTCCATCTGCGCTCCCGGCACCCGGGGGCCTGCCTGAGGGAAAGAGAGGTGACCGGGATGACCATGCCGGGAATCCGGAGGATATTTGCCCTTGCTGTTGCGGTTTTTCTGATGTCGCAGTGTGCTCCTCTTCAGTCGGAGGGGGCTGTGCGGTGTGTGACCCAGAACGGCGCCGGAACGAAGCACGGAGGCGATTGGGACAACGCCATGGGAGAGAGCGAGTTCGTCCAGACTTTGGCGCTCCCTCATCCTGCCCTGACTGAATACTGGATCGCCAAGGGGACGTACCGGCCCACCGCGGATCCGAACAACAGGGATGCCACGTTCATCCTGAAGAACGGGGTGGCCCTGTACGGCGGCTTCGCAGGAAACGAGAACCTGAGGAAGGAGCGGGACTGGAACGCCAACCCCACCATTCTTTCCGGGGAGATCCAGGCTGGCATCAACAGCTATCACGTGGTGTTCGCCGAGATGGGCACGGACGGGACGGCCGTCATGGACGGCTTTGTGATTACGGGAGGCAACGCCGACGGAGGAGCCCTCCAGGATACCCACGGAGGCGGGATGATCAATTTCGGCGACCCCAGGATCGCCAACTGCACCTTCCTGGGGAACCGGGCCCGGCTGGGGGGAGGGCTGTTCAACCAGGGCAGCGCTTCCGTTGTGACGGGATGCACCTTTCTTCAGAACACGGCCACGGAAGACGGCGGCGGCATGTACAACACCGCCGGAAATCTTTCCATAGCAGGATGTACCTTTTTCGGCAACGTGGCCTATTCCCTGGGCGGAGGAATGAAGAACCGGGGGAGCAATCCCGTAGTGGAGTCCTCCACGTTCAGGCAGAACATGGCCCACTTCGGGGGCGGCGGCATGAGCAACGAGGAGTGCGGCGCCGTGACGGTGAACTGCACATTCTACAACAACCGGGCGGGAGTGATCGGCGGGGGAATGCACTCCCGGGACGGTTCTCCCCGGCTGACAAACTGCACCTTCTACAAAAACACGTCGGACCTCGTCGGCGGGGACCTCGGCAACCTCGGGACGAGCAGCCCCAAAATAAAGAACACCATCTTCTGGGGCGCCTCCATCGGGGTCATCCACAATCACCCCACGGCATCGCCCGTGCTCTCTTTCTGCGTCGTGCAGGGAGGGTATGCCGGAGGAACCTCCATCATAACGGCGGACCCGAAGCTTGCCGACCTTGCCGACAACGGGGGCCGGACCTTCACCTGCGCCCTTCTCGCCGGCAGTTCGGCCATAGACGCAGGCACCTCCGATGGCGCTCCAGCCCAGGACCAGCGGGGAACGGCCCGCCCCCAGGGGTCGGGAGTCGACATCGGGGCCTACGAATCCTCCTTTTCGGCCCCCCCGGCACCTCTTTCGTCCTCGGGGGGCGGATGCTCGGCTGCCGGGGGCTCCATGCCGCTCGGCCTTCTGCTGTTGCTGCCGCTCCTGCTTCTGAGACGTCCATAGGCTGAAAGGGAAGATGACGGTTTCTCATGAAAATTGAGAGGAAGGTGCGGGCACCTTCCTCTTTTATATGCAGTATTTTCTCTGTCTGGTTGCGTTGTTCTGCTCTCCTTCGGTTACGGCTCTGTAGAAGTCCCCAGGAAGGGTGCCGGATCCACCGTTTTTCCCTTCCGGAGAAGGTGGAACGTCAGCCCCGGCCCGGTTCCCTCTCCCACCAGCCCGATCTTCGTCTCCGCTGTCACGGACTGCCCCGGTTTCACGTAGGAGACCCCCAGGCCGCCGCAGAAAGTGGCAAAGTCGCCGCCGTGGCGGATGAAAACGGCGTTTCCGTACTCCTTCATCCAGCCGCTGTGGAGGACTGTCCCCGGGGCCGGGGCATAGACCGGTGTTCCTGCCGGTGCCGGTTCGAAAAGCCCCGTCCCGCGGACGGTTCTGCTCGCCGCAGTCCCGGCGCGGAGGGGCCAGCGGGGGTGGAAGGCGGTTCCTTTGGCCGCGGAAGGAGGGGACTCCTTCTGTTCCGCTGCCCCGGATTTCTCCGCTCCGGCTTTCGCCTGCGGAAGGACCAGCACGTCCCCGGGCCGGATGACGGATCCCTCCCTCAGGCCGTTGGCTTCCATCAGATCTGCAAGGGAAATGCCCCCGTTTTTCGCGATACGGAAAAGAGTGTCCCCTGCCCTGACAGTATATCTTCCTCCTCCTGATTCTTCTCCGGCTTTTACCGGGACTTCGGCCGTATTTCCTTCCGTGGGGGGAGGAGCGGTGCTCCCGGTTTGCTGTTCCCCGGAAGGGGGAGGCGCCAGAGGCTCGAGGTATTCCCCGCCCTCCCGGGGTTTGGGCCAGGCGCCGAGCCCTCTCCGCTTCGCCTCGTAAAGGGTTGAAAGCACGTGCTCCGTCGATCCGGGAATAAGCATGACCGTTCCGGGGGGAGGCAGTTTCTCACCTCCGGCCAGCCCGTTGGCCGAGGCGATGTCCCCCGGCGCGGCGCCGTACCGGCCTGCGATGGCTGCAAGGGTGTCCCCGTCCGCCACCCTGTGGACGGAAAAGGGCTGGTCGGCGCTCCCTGCCCCGGAAGCGGACAGCAGAATCAGGACGAGAAGAAGGAGTTTCATGCCGTATCCTCCGTTGTGTTTTTCCACATTATAGCTTCCCGGGAGAGGTTACGGTTATAATGTTCCGAACGGATCATCTGTAATCCTGGTCACCCGGCCATGGAAGAACAAGGGGAACGAAAGGGGAGAATGACATGAGCACTGCGCTTTCTGCGGCTGACGTATTCAGTGCGGCCATCCTTCTGGAGGAGAAGGGGGCCCGGTTCTATTCCGAAGCGGCCGCCAGGTTTTCGGGAGAAGGCAAAAAACTGCTCTCGGGTCTGGCGTCCATGGAAAAGGTTCATGCCGGGCGTTTCCGGAAAATCATGGACACTCTGCCCTCCGCCGACCCCGGAGAGATGACGGAGGAAAGGGACGCCTATCTCAGCATGCTGACCGGTGACCGCATTTTCACCCCGGAATCGGAGATGGAGATGCGGGACACCTACGGCGACATTCTCGAAAAGGCCATCACCGTGGAAAAAAACTCCGTCTTTTTCTACACGGCGGTAAAGGATACCCTGGCGCAGAAAATGGACGGTGCGGCGGTGGACCTCCTGATCAGGGAGGAGATAGGGCATTTCCAGTCCCTCACCGACGCCCTCCAGAGGTGGCGGGAGCGGAAGGGAGAGGCCTAGCCCGTGGCGTCCTTCTCCTTTTCCCGGGAGGGCTTCTCCTCCGTACTTGAAGCTCTCGGCGGGAGGTATGCTCTCTGGGGACCGAAGCGGCTGAAGGGGAAGGGGCGGTTCTTCGGCACCGACCTGGTGACCTGCGCCCCCCTCGAATCCTTCGACAGTCTGGAGCTCGGGGAGAAAAGCTCCGTGTCGCCGAAAGACATCGTTTTCCCACCGGACGAGACCCTTTTTTACTTCACCGGCGACCGGTTCTCCGAGCCGCCCCTTGAGGATGAACGGGAGACCATTGTCTTCCTCCGTCCCTGCGACATCAACGGATTCCGGCGCCTCGACGCCATGTTTCTCGAGAACGGCGGCACCGCTGACCCGTATTACCGCCGCAGGAGGGAGAAGCTCCACTTTTTTATGATCGAGTGCCGGGAATCCTTCGAAAACTGCTTCTGCGTCTCCATGGGAAGCAACGTAACGGATAATTATGCCGCGGCCTTCAGGTTCGGGGAGGACTCCGTGGAGGTGGAGGTGAAGGATCCGAAGTTCACGGAATTCTTTGCCCCGGGAAACCCGTCTTCCTTTGCCCCGGAGTTCGTGAAGGAGAACATGAAAAGGGTGACCGTTCCCGCCGTGGAGGAGATGCCGCCGGAATTGTTCGTCTCCCCTCTCTGGGACGAGTACGACAGCCGGTGCATCGCCTGCGGCCGGTGCAACACCTCCTGCGTCACCTGCACCTGCTTCTCTTCCCTCGACCTGTTCTACTCCGACAGCCGCTCCTGCGGCGAGCGCCGGCGGGTCTGGGACGGATGCCACCTGGACGGATTCACCGACATGGCGGGGGGCCATTCCTTCCGGAAGAAGAAGGGGGAGCGCATGCGGTTCAAGACGTTCCACAAGATCTACGATTTCCGGAAGCGTTTCGGCTACGACATGTGCGTGGGGTGCGGCCGGTGCGACGACGTCTGCCCCGAGTACATCTCCTTTTCCGAGTGCATCAACCGGGTGTCGGAAGCCCTGAAGGGAGGAGAGGTTCAATGAAAGAGAATCCCTACCGGCCCTTCCCGGCGAAGATCACTTCCCTCACCCCCGAGACGGACCTCGAGTTCACCCTTACGGTGGAAGCCGCGGCGGAGATGACGCCGGGCCAGTTCTTCCAGGTTTCCCTGCCGAAGATCGGTGAAGCTCCTCTCTCCATCAGCGCCTTTGGCCCCGACTGGATCCAGTTCACCGTCCGGGCCGTGGGCCGCCTGACGAACTCCCTGCAGGATCTGCGGAAGGGAGAGAATCTCTTCATCCGGGGACCCTACGGAGTAGGGTTCCCGCTGGACGTGCTGCAGGATTCCAACCTCGTCATCGTGGCGGGAGGCTCCGGTACGGCCCCTGTCCGCCCCCTCATCCGGAAGGCCCTGGACGGTGATCTCCCCCTCCGCTCTCTCCGGGTGATCGCCGGATTCAAAAACCGGGAGAGCATCCTCTTTTCCGGAGAGGTGGAGGAGTGGCGGAAGCGGGGCGACGTGCTCGTCACCATCGACAAACCCCAGGAGGGATGGGACGGTCCCGTGGGGCTGGTCACTGAGCACATCCGGAAGCTGGCCCTTCCCGACCCCCGGGACGTGCAGTTCGTGGTGGTGGGCCCCCCCGTGATGATGAAGTTTGCCGCGGCGGAGGTCCGCCTCCTGGGTGTTCCGGAGGAGAACATCTGGGTCTCCTTCGAGCGGCTCATGTCCTGCGGCCTCGGCAAGTGCGGCCACTGCAAGATCGACTCCGCCTACATCTGCCTGGACGGCCCGGTGCTCAACTTTACGAAGGCCTCCCGGCTCATCGACTGAGAGGTGAACTTCATGTCCCTCGACCTCAACCGGAAAAAAGTGACGAAGAACGCCTTCCGCATCACGAAAATGCGGAATTCCACCGCTGTCCGGATCCGTGTTCCCGGAGGGCATCTCGGTGCCGAAGATATGCGGATCATCGCGGGCATCGCAGAGAAATTCGGCGACGGCAGTCTCCACATCACCATACGGCAGGGCTTCGAGATCCCCAACATTCCCTTCGAACGCATGCCCGAGGTGAACGCCGCCCTCGTTCCCCTCATCGAGCGGCTGGAGCTGCCCCACGGGGTGAAGATAGAGAACCCCGGGTCCGGCTACCCGGCGGCGGGGATGCGGAACATCTCCGCCTGCGTGGGGGCGTGGTTCTGCCCCTTCGCCAACGGGGACACCACGGCCCTCGCCGGGAAGCTGGAGGCGCTGGTCTACCCCAACGATTTCCACACGAAGATCGCCGTCACGGGGTGCCCCAACGACTGTATCAAGGCCCACATGCAGGATTTCGGCATCATCACCATCTGCCGGCCCGAGTACGACTACGGCCGGTGCATCGGGTGCGAGGCGTGCGTGAAGGCCTGCACCCAGAAGGTCACCGGAGCCTTGAAGATGAAGGACGGCAAGGTGGTGAAGGACGACCGGCGGTGCATCGGCTGCGGCGAGTGCGTCCTCGCCTGCCCCACCGGCGCGTGGACCCGGAGCCCCGGGAGCCTCTACCGGCTGCTTATCATGGGCCGCACCGGAAAGAAGAACCCGAGGCTCGCCATGCCCTTCCTGGACCGGGTGACCGAAGACGTGGTCCTCAAGGTGATCCGGAACACCCTGGACTACGTCGACAGGCATATCCTCCGGAGCCTCGTGAAGGAGCACATCGGCTACATCGTGGACCGCACCGGGTACCCGGTGTTCCGTGACGCGGTGCTTGAAGGGGTGACCCTCAACCCCGAGGCGAGGATCGCGAAGACCATGAGCTGGCCGGGGTACCACACCCTTGACGACGGAAACCTCAAAGAAATCGAATAATATCCGCTGCGGAAAGAGATGATTCCATGTTCGAAGCGCCCTATTCCATCCCCTACGCCGGCATAGGCCCCGACGGCCGCATGAAGCTCCCGGTGCTGCTCGACATCCTCCAGGACATGGCGGACCGGGACGCCCACCGCATGGCCATGACCGTGTCGGATTTGCTCCCGAAGGGAGTGAGCTGGGTCCTGCGGAGGTACCGGGTCACCATGGAACGGTACCCGGAGTATGAAAGCACCCTTACGGTGAAGACCTGGCACGAACCCAGGAGGAATCTCCATTCCCTCCGGGCCTTTTCGGTGACCGATGAAAATGGACCGGTAGCCTCGGCGGAAACGAGCTGGATCCTCATCGACCTGGAGCGGGGGCGGCCTCTTCGGCTTGACCGCCACGCCACCCCCCGCTATGTGGAGGAGAGCCGCCCGGTGACGGCGGAATTTCCGGATCTGCCTTCTCCGGACAACTGGGAGGACGAGCGCCCCTTTTCCGTCCGCCGGTGGGATCTGGACCGGAACAACCACGTGAACAACGCGGTCTACTTTTCCTGGGCCGCCGAGGCGGTGCCCGAGGAGACCGCAAAAGACTGTTCCCTTGTTCGTGTTGACGCCGAATACCTCCGCCCCACGGAGGGGCGTGGGGATATCCGGGTCCGGACGGCCCGGCATGCCGCCCCGGGAGCGGAAAGGGTGTACGTTCATTCCATCGTCGGGCCCGACGGTGACGAGAAGGCCCGGTTCATTACGTGCTGGAAACGAAGGATGTGATCTACTGCACGAAGGCCCCGGCAATGTCATCCTGAGGGCTGTCTCACCGCCCGAAGGATCCGGGGTGGCTTTAAGGGGGGCTTGTCATTCTGAGCCCTGGTTTTTTAGGGCAAAGAATCTGGTCTTTAACTCTGGTTGAACCAACCTCGGGATCCTTCCTCGCTGCGCTCCTCAGGATGACAAACAAAAGCGGTCATCCTGAGCTCGTGTTTTTGGCCGAAGTATCCGGGCTGAGAGCCCTTCAAAAGCAACACCAGGTCCTTCGCGTTGCTCAGGACGACAACCGGGATTGTCATCCTGAGGGCTGTCTCACCGCCCGAAGGATCTGCTCGTTGATCCTGAGTGGGGCAAACCCGAGATCCTTCCTCGCTGCGCTCCTCAGGATGACGGAGAACCGGGTCCCTCGCTGCAACTCAGGGTAACACAATAAACGCCCCCAAGCGCTATCCCGTGGTGTTCGCCAAAAACCTTCCCCTCGGCCTAAACATGGCTGAAAAACCGATAAAGTGTACACAAAAATAACTAAAAACTATCGCTTGGCATAACCGATCCCTATTTTACACCCGTTCCTGTTTCTGATAGTTTAGCCTGAACAGATACGGAGCAGGTGCGAAACCCGAGAACTAAAAAGGCATCCTGCTGCATTTGCTTTTTTTTAGGCGCTTGTGCCGGGAACGGCAGAGCGAGAGGTTCCAGGTATGAAAGGGGGAGTATGTAGTGAGAAAGTTCCAGCGGATATGTGTGTTGTTTGCAGTCTTTGCAGTTCTTTTCGCAGGTCTTGCGGTGAGCCCCTCCATGGCTGCCGGCGGGGATACATTCCCGAACAGGCCAGTCACTTTGGTCATTCCTTACGGTTTGGGCTCGGGCGACCATGAAGCCAGGACGTTCGGCCGGATAATGGAGAAACACCTCGGCGAGACCATGGTCCCCTCCAATCACGAGGGCGGCAGCGGCGCAATCGGCATCAGCTTTCTCCTGGCCCAGCCCGCCGACGGATACGCCGTCTCCTTCATGTCGGCGACCATCGCCTTCGGAATGGCCTCGGGGAACCTCAAGTTCGCCGCCACGGACATTCAGCCCCTCGGCACCTTCAACGCCGACTATCTCTGCTTTGCCGTGGAGAAGGACAGCCCATTCAAGACACTGGACGACATGGTGAAATTCGCCAAAGAGAAGCCCGGCTACATGAATGTGGGAGGAACCAACGTCAACGGTGCCCATCACGTCTTCGCCAACCTCTTCTTCAAGGACGCGGACATAAAGGCCCAGTACATTCCCTACAACGGATCGAACCAGACCCTCGTCGCCCTCCTCGGCAAAAACCTCGACGTGATGGTCACGTCGCCCTCAACGATCCGGCAGCACGTGGCCGTAGGCGACATCCGCATTCTTGCCGTCAGCACTTCCGCACGAGTGAAAGAATTCCCCGAGGTGCCGACGTGTAAAGAGCTCGGCTACGAGGCCATCGACGACTTCCTCAACTTCAGGGGATATTTCGTCAAACCGGGAACGCCCGAGGACGTGCTCAAGGTCCTTGACGAGGCGTTCAAGAAAGCCTACCACGATCCCGAATACCAGGCGTTCATCGAGAAGGAGCAGCTTGTTCCCTTCTACAAGGGCCGTCCTGAAGTAGGAGAGTACTTCAACAAGTTCGTGGCCCAGGCGGAGGAGCTCATCAAGGGAGGAAAATAAGTTTTCCGGCATCGGCAGAAGAAGCACGGAGGCCCTGAATGAAAGTAAGCTATAAACTGGCTACGGTACTGGCGAATATCCTTTTTGCGGCTGCAGGGATCTTTGTCCTCAGGATGACGGGGGATTTTCCGGAAACGTTCGGCATCGGCCCCGCTTATTTCCCGAAGGTCCTCAGCATGCTGCTCATCGGTTTTGCCCTGTACAGCACAGTTGTCGCGCTGCTCGGGGAGGGAGGAGACATCGCCCTCCCCAGGCCCGGCAACATCCTTTTCGTCATTCTGTCCGGAGTTCTGTTCATCTTCCTGTGGCTCCGCTTTCAACTCTTCTACGTCTCTTCCTTTTGCGTGGTGGTCATGATGCTCCTCTTCCTGAACCCTGAAAAAAGCATCCCGAAAAGAATCTTCGCCGCACTGGCGGCAGGGGCGGTCATCACGCTGTTCGTGTTCCTTGTGTTCGGCAGGATCCTGAACTTCCGGTTCTGAGGAAGGATGGAAGCCATGGATATATTTGCATTCGATCTCTTGTCGCTGTTTACCTGGCAGAACATCACGGCCATTCTCATGGGGGTGCTCATCGGCATCAGCATCGGCATGATGCCCGGCCTTGGGCCCACCGTGGGGGTCGCCCTCGTCCTGCCCGTCACCTATACCATGAGCACGGTCCCGGCGATCCTCCTCCTCGTGGCGCTGTACCAGGCCGCGGAGTACGGCGGGTCCATATCGGCCATAACCCTCGGCATTCCCGGGACGGCCTCGGCGGTGGCCACCACCCTCGACGGAAACCCCATGTCGAAAAAGGGCTACCCGGGGAAAGCCCTCGGCTACTCCCTGTACGCATCCTTCTGCGGAGGCCTGTTCGGAGGAGTGCTGCTCCTTGTCCTCATCGGCCCCCTCACGAAAATGGCCATCAGGTTCTCCGATCCCGAGATCTTCCTCATCGCCCTTCTCGGCCTTGTAAGCGTCGTGGGGCTCGGCTCGAAGGACATCCCCAAGAGCATCATCTCCGTCATCTTCGGCCTGCTACTCAGCACAGTCGGCATCGACGTGTTCACCGGGGTCTCTCGGTTCACCCTCGACATTCCCTCCCTGAGCGAGGGGATTCCCTTCGTGGCCCTGATCACGGGCCTCTTCGCTGTCCCGGAGGTCATCAGTCTCGCCATGGGGAACCTCGGCACGGTCTACGTTTCCGATACAAAGAACCTCAGGGTGGGATTATCGCTCAGGGAGTTCAGGCCGGTGATAAAGACCATCCTCAAGGGCTCCGTGATCGGATCGATCATCGGCATCATCCCCGGCGTTGGCCCCAGCGCCGCCACATGGATCTCCTACGCCGAGGCGAAGCGGTCATCGAAGACCCCCGAAGAGTTCGGCAAGGGCGCCCCTGAAGGCATCGCCGCCCCCGAGTCGGCCAACAACGCATGCGTGGGCGGGGCGCTGCTGCCCCTCCTCTCTCTCGGCATTCCGGGGTCCGGGACCATCGCGGTCATCTCCAGCGCCTTCATCATCAAGGGCATCCAGCCCGGTCCCCAGGTATTCCAGACCCAGCCCGACCTCATTCTGGGCATCATCTGGGGCTTTATCCTCGCAACGTTCGTGGTTCTGGTGGTCGGAAAATATGCCACGGCGTTCTTCGCCCGCCTTCTCACCATACCCAATTACGTCCTGCTGACCATAGTGTTCTTCGCCGCCATGATCGGTGCTTACGGCACGCGGTTCAACCTCTTCGACGTGGGAGTCGCCTTCACCATAGGCACAATCGGCTTTTTCCTCTCAAGGCTCGACTACTCCTTCCCATGCTTCGTCATGGCCTTCATCCTGGGCAACCTCATCGAGGTCAGCCTCAGGAGGTCCCTCATGCTCTCCCGCGGAAGCTACGCCATATTCTTCACGCGGAGCTACAGCATCGCAATTATGGTGATCATCGCCGCAGTGGTGTTTTTCACCATCTGCAGCAGGCTCAAAAAAGCGCGGCAGGAGCAGGGGGCCTGAAGATACAGAGGGAACCTGGAGAAAAGGTACCTCTTCCCCCTGCCTGCGGCTTCAGGGCAACCCAGTAACACATAACAGAAAGGATAGTGGCAGAATGAATACAGCGAGAGAAACACCAGGATTTGCGGCGCCGGAAAACGCCTGTGATTCCCACTTCCACATCTTCGGCGACCCGAAGAAGTACCCCTACAAATCGGACCTGCGCTACACCCCCCAGGTCTCCACTGCGGAAGACTACCGCGAACTTGCGGGCCTCCTCGGGATCAGGCGCATGGTCACCGTCCAGCCGAGCTGTTTCGGCACCGACAACACCTGCCAGCTTGATGCCGCCGCGCTGTACGGTGTCGAAAACTGCCGCGTCATCGTGGACGTGGACGAATCGGTTTCCTCCAAGGAGATGGACCTGCTCCACAGCCAGGGGGCCCGGGGCATCCGCATCAACGTTAACCCCATACAGCCCCTCACCGCAGGCCTTCCCGAGAGCCTCCTTCCAAAAATAACGGCGATGGAGGCTCGGTGCAAGGAATTCGGCTGGTCCCTGGACTTCCTCTTCCCCGACTGGCTCACCACCGAAATGTTCCCATCCCTGGACAAACTCCGGGTGCCGTTCACTATCGCTCACCTGGGAATGAACAAGGCATGCAACGGAACGGAGTCACGGGGCTTCGCCCGGCTTCTCGATCTCGTGAAGAACGGGGAAGGGTACGCTTATCTCAAGCTCACCGCGCCCTACCGTATATCTCTCGACCCCGACTACTCCGACGTTATTCCCCTCGCACGGGCCGCATTCGAGGCAGCCCCGACCCGCATGGTATGGGGAAGCGACTACCCCCACGCATCCTTCGGCCATCACGACACGGTGAAGATCTTCAACCTCCTGCTCCGCATATTCCCCGACGAAAAGGAGCGGAAGACGGTCCTGGCGGATAACCCGGAGGAACTCTACGGCTTCGGGAAGTGACCCGTGCATGGACATCCTGAAAAAGAACCCCCTCAAACGAGCGATCCTGGAAAAAAGAGCGGCCTTCGGCATATACGTAGAGGAGGCGTCCCCCACCATTGTGGAGCTCGCCGCCCTTGCGGGCCTTGATTTCGTCCGGCTCGACTGGTGTCACGGGCCCTTCTCACCGGCCACATTGATGAACCAGGTCACCGCCGCCGAGAGCAGGGGGATAACTCCCCTCGTTCGGCTCGAGTGCAATGAACAGAACGTGGGTCTTGCCCTCGAGCTTGGGGCCATGGGAGTCATCATCCCGGGAGTCTCCGATGTCTCCGCAGCCGAGAGGGCAGTGGACGCCGTGAAATTCGCCCCAGTGGGGAAGCGGGGGCTCTTCTCCGCGGCGAGAAAATCGGGGTTCGGTAGTGTGGGCAGCGCCGAATTCACCCGGTGGACCAACGAGGAAGTGCTGCTGGGAATACAGATCGAAACACTCGAGGCCATCGAAAACCTGGATGAGATCCTTGCCGTGGAGGGGATCGACATCGTCCAGAGCGGGAGGGGTGACCTCTCCAACGCCTTGGGCGTTCCGGGGGAGAAAACCCACCCCCGGGTCATAGAGGCCGAGGAAAAGATATTCGGAAAAGCCCTCTCTCGGGGGCTCGCCATCTCACCCCAGCTCGACCCCTACGCCCCGGGCTTCGAGGAAGAGGTCGCCGCCTGGGTGGAGAAGGAGGCCTATCTCATCTCCCTCGGCATCGACCAGGCCATCATAAAAAAAGCCTTCCAGGGCATCGTGAAAAAGACCTCTCACATCTCCCGGTAGGCCCTCAGCCTTTCCATTCGCGTCATTTCCGACTTCCCCCGCAGGGCACTTTTCACAAGCCCTTCGGGGGAGGGCATTCCGCCCTGATGAACGAGACGAACTTTCTCACTGCCGTGAGGTCGAGGTATTTCCTGTCGTACACCATGTATGTCTCCCGCTGCATGGGCTTCCCCTCATGGTCCCTCAGGGCTTCCACGAACAGGCCGCTGCTTCCGCCGTCGAGACAATACTGGGGAACTATGGCGTACCCCAGACCCTGCCGGACCATCTGGATGCACGTCTGGCTGTCGGTCACCTCCATCCCGGTCTTCATGTGGCAGGCGAACATCTTCTGCCACCATACCTCCAGCGAGTCGTGCAGGGGAGGGTCAGTGGAGTAGACCACCCTGGGCGTCCGGGGCAGATCCTCAAGGGAAATGGCAGACCCCGATATGAGGCACACGTTTTCCCTGTTGATCAGGAAACCCTCCAGGTTGGGCTGCTTCACCATCCCTCGGACGAAGGCCACGTGAAGCTCTTCGTTCCGCAGCCACTTGAGGATCTCGAAGGTGTACGCACTTCGGATGTGCACCCGGATCTCCGGGTTCCGCGCCGAAAAAACGCGGATAAGCCCGGGCAGTACCCTGTGGGCGAACCGGTTCGGGGCCCCGATCCGGATCATACCCTTCGTCCGCAACACCCCCATGTTCTGGACCGTGTCCTTCGCCTCCTGAAGCCGGTTCAGCATCTCCACCGCATAGGCTGCCACATGCTCACCCTCGGAGGTGAACTCCACCCCCCGGGCGCTCCTCAGAAGAAGTTTCACGCCGAACTCTTCCTCCAGGTTCCTGATCCGCTTGCTCAGGGCAGGCTGGGAAATAAACAGCAACTCAGAAGCCTTCGTGATGTTTCCTGTCTCGCGGAGCACTTTCAGCGCCTGCCAGTCCTTTGTATCCATCCGGGCACCACCTTCGCACGACGGGAACTAAAAGCGAAATTCACAACTTGAACCCTATTATACCCCCCGCACCTGCCCCATACCGAACGGTACGTACGGTGGTGTGAAAGGACGGGGGGCCTTGCCACCACCATCTCCTACTCGATTGAAGGCTTTTCAGAAGCAAACCCGGGCCCTTCACTCTCTTACGGACGACAACAAAGACTTTCGTCCCGGTGTGGTTTCATAATCGAATAATAATTCACCTTGACTTCTTCCCGACAATCGGTATATTTGAGGTATAGAAAAAATTTTCAGTTTGTTTCTGTTTTTATTTCCTAAAACACTACAGAAAGGAGATTGAAAATGGCGAACCTCGAAAAAGTCGAAGGCATCGGCGAAGTCTACGGAAAGAAGCTCCGGGACGCGGGTGTGAACAATACGGACATGCTCCTCGAGGCGGGGAGCACGAGGAAAGGGCGGGACGAGCTTGCCGTGAAAACGGAGATTGCTTCGAAGCTGATCCTCGAGTGGGTGAACCACGTGGATCTCTTCCGGGTGAAGGGCGTGGGGGAGGAGTACGCCGACCTCCTGGAGGCCTCCGGCGTGGATACGGTCCCCGAGCTCGCCCAGAGGAGGGCGGACAACCTGCACAAAAAAATGGCCGAGGTGAACGGAGAGAAAAAGCTCGTCCGGCAGCTTCCGTCCGAAAAACAGGTGCAGGAGTGGATTGACCACGCGAGGGAACTTCCGCGGAAAATCCAGTACTGAGAAGGCTGCCTGACCGGGGCGGGAGGGGCGTACCGGCTCCTCCCGCCCCGTTTTTTTTACCCCTTCCGCCCAGGGCGGAACATTCCTCATCGCCTCCCGATGGGAGTTTTTCTTCCCTCTCCCATTGACATTCCCCTCCCCTGTCCCTAGAATTGGTTTGTTTCTTCAATAAATTAATTATCGGTCCCCGCGGCAGACTGCGGGGCAGAGGAGGAAGCGGTGATGAGGATTCGCGCCATCAACGCGGAAAAAATGGGGCTGTCCAACAGGCTGACCCTGATCAACCTCATCCGGACGAACCCCGGGGTGAGCAGGAGGGAACTTTCCAGGCTCGCGGGGCTTGATCCAAGCACGGTCACAAAGATCATCACCTCCCTTCTCGACAAGGGGCTCGTGGTGGAGCAGGGAGTTCGTGACGCCGACCAGCCGGGCAGAAAGTCCATCATGCTCCGGGTCTCCAGGGACGCGGCGGTCTGCCTGGCTGCGGAGGTCGGTGTGGAGAGCACCCGTATAGCCGCGGGATACCTGGATGCTTCCTTCGAAGTGCTCGAAGAGTTTCCCACCCCGTCGGACCAGGATTCATTTTTCCGCGTCTTCGCCGAACGGATGGAGTCCGTCCGGTCCCCCGCGGGGGCAAGGGAATTCTGCGCCCTGAGCTTCGCCGTTCCCGGGATGGTGGAGTGGGGAAGCAACATCCTGAAGCACCTTCCCCATATGGGATGGAAGGACGTGAACCTGGGCGAGAACCTGCGGCGGACCCTTCCGTGGCTTGACCTTCCCGTGTTCGCCGCCAACGAGGCAAAGCTCTCCCTCATCGCCGAGATGTTCCGCAACCCTGGAATTTCCCGCCTCCACAGCGGCATCTACGTCTACCTTTCCCAGGGAGTGGGGGGTGCCGTCCTTGTGGGCGACAAGATCATCCACGGAGCGGGAAACACTGCCGGCGAGCTGGGGCACATGGTCATCGACGCCTCCGGCCCCCTCTGCCACTGCGGCAGCAGGGGGTGTTTCGAGACCTTCGTCTCCATCGACAGGGTCGTGAAGAATTACGAGGAGAGGAAGGAGCCCCTTCCGGGGCGGAACTTCCGGGAAAAATTCCGGCTCCTCCTCGACCGGTCCTCGTCGGGGGACGGAGCGGCTTCGGATGTCCTGGAGGAAATGAAGGAGTACCTGGCCATCGGTCTCTCGAACCTCGCCAACATTCTCAACCCCGATTTCATCATGCTCGGAGGTGTGGGCTCCATTTTCCCCTCCGCCTTCATCCGCTCGGTGAGCGACGCGGTGACCGCCAGGGCCCTCGGTCCGGCAGGGGCGGAACTGCTCTTCACCAGGGCATCCCTGGGCATCGAATCCGCCGCCCTTGAAGGGGCGACGCTCATGGCCATGAACCACCATATCAAAAAGGTGATCTGAAGCGGCCACCTTATCCGCAAAGGAGGAATCAGCAATGGGAGAATACTTCCCCGGCGTGGGAAAAATCCGGTATGAAGGCCCCCTTTCCCCAAATCCCCTGGCCTTCAGGGAGTACCATGCCGACGAGATCGTGGCGGGAAAGCCCATGAAGGAACATCTCCGGTTCGCCATGTCGTGGTGGCACACCATCTGCTCCCGGGGGAAGGACATGTTCGGCGATGAGGCAGCCGTCCGTCCCTGGGACCAGGAGGCCGACCCCATGAAGCGGGCCCTGATGGCGGCGGACGGAGCCTTTGAGTTCATGGAGAAGCTCGGGCTGGAATTTTTCTGCTTCCACGACAGGGATATCGCTCCCGAGGGAGAGACCCTTGCCGAAACCAACGCCCGGCTCGACGAGGTCGCCGCCCATATCCGGGAGCACATGAAGAGGACCGGAATACGGCTGCTGTGGGGAACGGCCAATCTCTTCAGCCATCCCCGGTACGTCCACGGGGCGGCCACCTCCTGCAATGCCGACGTGTTCGCCTTCGCCGCCGCCCAGGTGAAGAAGGCCATGGAGCTTACCCGGAACCTTGGAGGAGAGGGGTATGTCTTCTGGGGCGGCCGGGAAGGATACGAGACCCTGCTCAACACCAACATGGAACTCGAGATGGACAACCTCGCCCGGTTCCTGAAGATGGCCGTCGACTACGGGCGGAAAATCGGCTTTTCGGGGCAGTTCCTCATAGAGCCCAAACCGAAGGAGCCGACGAAGCACCAGTATGACTACGACGTGGCCTCGGTTCTGGCTTTTCTGAGGAAATACGGTCTCGAAAAGGACTTCAAAATCAACATCGAGGCAAACCACGCCACACTGGCGGGTCACACCTTCCACCATGAGCTTCACCTTGCCCGTGTCAACGGCATGCTCGGGAGCATCGACGCCAACCAGGGAGACCTCTTCCTCGGCTGGGACACCGACAATTTCCCCACGGACCCCTTCACTACCACCCTCGCCATGGTGGAGGTGCTGAAAAACGGAGGCATCGCTCCCGGCGGGCTGAACTTCGACGCCCACGTGCGCCGGCCCTCCTTCCAGGACGACGACCTCTTCCTCGCCTATATCGCCGGAATGGACGCCTTCGCAAAGGGGCTCCGGGTCGCCGCGGACCTGCTGGAGAGCGGCGAGATAGAGGAGTTCGTCGAAAAGAGGTACGGGAGCTTCGCCTCCGGCATAGGAAAGCGGATCCTGGACGGGACCGCCGGGTTCGAGGAGCTGGAGGCCTACGCCCTTGCAAAAGGCCGGATCGAAAATTCCTCTGGCCGGCAGGAGCTGCTGGAATCCATCCTGAACAGGTACGTGCTGAATTCCGGGGCCCGCTGAAGGGAGCGGAACAGAAAAAGAGAGCGGGACGGGAGAATTCTCCCGTCCCGCTCTTGCTGTTTCCGTCACTGCATGCGCTGGTACATGACCATCATTCCCGTCACCGCGTCGGTGATGGTGAAGGTGAGCCCTCCCGGGCCGAGCTGGAAATAATAGTTGAAGGGCATCCCCATCTGGTTCTGGCCGTACATCATGTTTCCCTGGATCTGAAACATGCCGGCCTCGAAGGGAATTCCGTTCATCCACGACTGATACTGGTTCCCCTGGATCTGCATCACCACCTGCTGTCCATTGAGAATCGTTCCCCACACCCCCGTGAGGTTGATGTACTGAACCGGAGGAACTGGAGGAACCGGCGGCTGGGGAACGGGCGGCTGAGGAACGGGCGGCTGGGGAACGGGCGGCTGAGGAACGGGCGGCTGGGGAACTGGCGGCTGGGGAACTGGCGGCTGAGGAACCGGAGGCTGGCCGGCAGCGCGCTTGTAGACCACGGCGGTTCCGCTGTCGGTGAAGGTGGCCACCAGTGCGTCCGAGGGCTGGTTGAAACCGAAATAGATGTACACGGGAGCCCCTGCCGGCGGGGTGATGGTAAGAAGGTTGTCTTTCACGGCCGTCTTTCCCTGGATTTTCGCTCCCTTTTCAGTGGTGTAGACCGCCGTACCCCTGTTCATTTCAAGGGCGCTGCCGTCGTCTCCTTTCCAGCTTCCGTCCATGTAGCCGGCCGGGAAGTTGATTTCGTCAAGGGGCATCATGATGGTCTTCGCCATGGTGTAACTGTCGAAGGTGGTCCAGAAATAGCTGGTCCCCTCCATGGCGAGAACGGCGAACCGGCGCTCCGAAGGTTCATATTCGCCGTCGGGCTCCTCCTTTTCATAGGCGGTCAGGATGGGCAGCCCCCTGGGTTCCCACAGGAGGGCGAATTCCGAAGGTTTCTCTCCGAAGACCTCTGCCTTTGCCGGGAATACGTTCGGGTTTTTTCCGGCCGGACTGATGGTGAGCACGTTTCCGGCCGGGGCCATGATCATGCCCTGTCCGTTCCGCTGGGCCACGGCGGTGAATGTCGCATATTTTCCGGGGAGTTTCCCCGTCCCGAGCCTGTGAGTTTCGTCAAGCCTGGGGGTGATCTCGGGATTGGCTCCCACGGTGACGGGAGGGCTTACCAGGCTGGTTCCCGCTCCGCCGATGGACTCGGCCTGACCGATGATCCGAAGCGTCTTTCCGGCGGGAATCATTTCCAGGATGACGTCGAGGCCTTCCTCCCAGCGGATGGCTTCTCCCGGAACTATCTTCACCTTGCCGTCAGATCCGAATTTGATGATGGAAGGCTTGAAAACCCCTTCCGGTTTCGGTGTCACGTCTGTGATGGCCACACCGTTTTCCGTGAACACCACGGAGGTCATGGCCACGATGCCGTAGGTCTGGGTGTCCACCACCAGCTCCACGGGAATGTCTCCCCGTGTGCCCGGGTCGGAATAGGTGCCGTCGATGGTGAAGTGGAACAGGTCGGACACGTCCCTGTACCGGGCGGTGACCGGGACGCTCGTCTTTCCGTTGGCAACTCTGTGGATGAGTCCCCCGACCTGGTAGAGCAGCTCGCTCCTGCCGTCCTGGAAAACGGGTGTCATGGCGTCGGAGATGTTCGCAGCTTCTTCCTGCCGTTTCTTGCTTCCCTCCGGATCGAGCTTTTCGTCAAGCAGGATGGCGTCGGAGACTATGGTGTAGTCACCCTGGGGATTGTCGGCGTAGGCGAACCCGGCATAGCCCCAGAGGATGGCTCGTCCTTCGATGGTCAGCTTGACGTAGCTGCTCCTGGGGAGGTTGGCGGACAGGGGAATGACCTCCGTCAGCGGGTCGAGATCGAAGTCCTTCCCTCCCCTGGGCTGGGTGACCCCCTGGCGGAGCTTCGGCGTGCCGAACTCGATGGAGGCCACTCTGGGCGGGGTCATGCCGTCCTCTTTCTGCTTCCGGTAGAGGGCTGTCAGGGTGGAGACCCATCCCGTCTTCCCGTTGAAGTCCAACTCGGAGTAGCCGCTCCGCAGGTTGTTCTCCCTCAGGGGGGCGTAAATGGAAAGCCCGTTGCTGAAGACGAGCATGGGACCCTTCTCCGACGCGATGATCAGTTCGGCGATGGTCTTCTCCAGGGCGGCGATCTCCGGGGCGGGGGGATTGGCCATGGTTTTTCCCAGCCGGGCCAGCCAGTCTCTCAGGTCAATGCTCGACAGGGCGCTGTCGTCCCGGAGGTAGTCTCCGCGACCTCCGTAGTTCTGGGCGTAGAAGATGGTCCGGGTGATGTTCGCCCACTCGGCGGGGATTCGCTCTTCCAGCTTCCGGGAAAACGCGGCGAAAGCCGCCAGGAAGGCGTCCGTCTTCGACAGGTCGAAGGCCGTGTAGGCCCCGTCCTTCCGCCCGTGATCCCTGAACCCCCGAACCCCTGTCCTGACGAGTTCCGCCGCAATCTCGGCGGTGCTTTTCCCGGCGCCGAAGAGGGGCAGTCCCTTGGTGTAGTCCATGCCCACGCCGGGAATCGTCGGGGCGGCCCCGACCATCCAGGAGGCGAAGGGAGCGCATGCCGCCAGGGTTTCCGCCTGGCCCATGAGGCACATGTCGAAGAAGAGAAGATCCAGCTTTCCTCCCGGAAGAATTGATGCCGCACTGTTCAGGACGTCCCGGAACTCGGCGAGGGTGATCTCGTCGGTACCGCCTGCGGCCCCGGGGGCGTCGTCGTCGTTGGCCATGTTGATCCAGCCTGAACCGTGATCCCACATGAAGAGGGCTGTCTTCTTCGCAGGGAAGGCCCGGAGGGATTCACGGATGAATCCTTCGAGAACCGCAGGGTCCCCGAGGTTCAGTTCTCCGCAGTCGGCGAGGAGCTGGGAATCGATTTCGTCGCCCCGGACTGATTGCTTCACCCGGTAGGCCCGGGCGCCGGTCCAGTCGCCCATGGCGGTGCTGAATTCCTTCGAGCGGTCCAGGAGAACGATTACCTCCACGCCGGGGCCCGGGTATCCGGCCTCCAGCTCCTTCATATCGCTGAGGGCGAAGCTTTCAAGGTTGTTGTCGCCGTTGAAGTAGGCGATGATGGTCCATTCTCTCTCGTTCGAGAGAACCGGTTCTCCGAAAGTTCCCGGAGAGAGGGGGGCCGCCGCGGCCTGCTGCGGAGGAGGGGTCGTTTCGGCGGAGGAGGGGGAAACTGCCGGGCAGAAGAAGGAGGCGAACAGGAGGAGCAGCGACGGCAGGAAGAGCAGATTTTTCCATTTTCCTTTCATCTTTTTCACCTTCTTTGAAATGATGTGGAAACGGTGCGCTCTGCCCGGGAAAAACCCGGTATGTCCACCCGGGCAGCGGAACGGGTGCCGCCGCAGATGTTGAAATACCACCTCCTCCTGGTCATGTCCCGGAGCCTGTTTTCCCCGCAGGAAAAATTCCCCCCTGCTCCGGTAAAGAACACAACCGGTTTGGCGTAATGGTGGCACATGAGCAAAAATATTTCAACAAGAAAGTTGTAAAATATTTGTAAATATAAAGGGCTCTACGGAAGCCCGGGATGACGGGAACTCCCGGCGGTCCGGTCCTTCCGGCCATCGCTTCATCAGAGTGCATTTGCAAAGGAGTCCATGGATGGTATAATCCCCTCTATTATCCCGGCCCGGAGGCCGGGTTCTTCCCTGCCTGCCACGGTTCCGGCGGAAGCATCGTAGCGGGCGGGGAAAAGTCCGCCGGAAAAATGACGGGAATACAATGAAGGGACGTGGTGTAATGCTGAAACAATGGAAATGTGCCGTTCTTGCCTGCCTGGTTCTGTCTGCCCTCCTTGCGCCGGCCGCCTTTGCCGATGGGTATCCGTCCAAGGGCGTGACCCTCGTGGTGCCCTGGGGTGCGGGCGGGGTGACCGACGTGGCCGCCCGGGTATTCGCCCCCCTGTTCGAGAAGTACCTGGGCGTTCCCGTGGTGATCCTCAACCGACCGGGAGCTTCGGGTGCCATAGGCACCGAGTACGCCTACGCAAGGCCTGCCGACGGCTATACTATCGTCTTTTCGGCGGAGACGCCGGCCACGTTCCGCATCATGGATGTGAGCAGGCTTTCGTTCCATGATTTCGAGCCCATAATGCTGCTGTCCCATTCCGAAAAGATCATCGCCGTGGCTCCGGAGTCTCCCTACCAGACCCTCGCGGACCTGGTGAAGGATATCCGGGCCCGGCCCGGCAAGGTGCGGTTCTCCTACAGCGGCGCCGGGGCGAGCGGCCACGTCCAGGCTCTCCTGATGATGCAGAAGGGTGCCCTGGACTTTTCCGCCACGCCCTTCGGCGGCGGCAACAACGCTCTCCTGGCGGTGCTCGGGGGGCAGGTGGACTTCACATCCCCCAACATCGGGACGGTGAAGGATTATATCGCCTCCGGCAAGCTCCGGGCCCTGGCAGTGTTCGACAGGAACAGAAGCGTCTACCTGCCCGAGCTTCCTCCCATCACCGAGGCCATCCCGGAGATGGAGTCCTTCCTGCCCCTGGATTACCCCAACTGCCTCATGGTGAAGAAGGGGACGCCGGCAGACGTGACGGCGAAGGTCGCTGAAGCGGCCTCGAAGGCCGTGGCGGACCCGAAGTGGAAGGAGTTCCTCGAAAACAACTGGTACGTGGGGCTCGATTCGGTGAGGGGGCAGGATATGCTCTCCTACTGGGATAACTGGGCTTCCGTGGTCGGGTGGGTGCTCCAGGACGCCGGGGTGGCCAAGAAGAGCCCCGAGGAGTTCGGCATCCCCAGGCCGTAGCGTCAAAGGTTCGCTTCGGGGTCCCTTCGGAAGGAGGGACCCCTGTTCCCTGAAAGGAAGGAAAACATGTCCAATGCCCGCTCTCCCTGGGCCGGGAATATCCGGCACGGGGTCTTTTTTCTCGCCGTGGCCGCCCTTTTCGGCCTGCAGGGGATCGCCGTCCACGACGGCGGTCAGTGGAGCCTTTCACCTGCCCTTTTCCCCCTGATCCTTTCAGGGGGGCTTGCCTTCCTCTCCGCTGCGCTCATCGGCCAGGCCCTCCTCAGGATCCGTGCCGGGAACGAAGGTCCTTCCCTGAACGGGGGAGCCCCTGTTTCCGCCATGCGTGCATCCCTGACCTTTCTCCTGTGCCTCCTCTATGCCCTGGCGCTGCCCCGGGCGGGCTTCCTGCCGGCGAGCGCCGTGTTCCTCGCCCTGTTCTGCCTTCTTGTCGGTGAGCGGCGCCTCCGGGCTGTCGCTGCCCTGTCCCTCGTTTCCCCGGCGGTGATATACCTGCTGTTCCGCCACGGGCTGAACGTGCTTCTTCCCTAGGGGGACCGCGGCAATGGATCTCATCCTCTCCATGGTTTCCCAGGCGGACTTCACCTTCGTGATGCTGATCTTCGCGGGGGCCTTCGCCGGGCTCTTTGTAGGCGCCATTCCCGGGCTCTCCGTCACCATGGCCACGGCCCTGCTGGTCTCCATAACCTTCACCTGGACGGTGAAGAACGCCCTCGCCGTCATTCTCGGAGTGTTCGTGTCAGGGGTCTACGCAGGGGCGGTTTCCGCCATCCTGATCAATATTCCCGGAGCCCCCTCCTCGGTGGTCACCACCCTCGACGGGTACCCCATGGCCCGGAAGGGGGAAGCGGCCCTGGCCCTGTGGGCGGCCACGTTCCATTCCTTCGTGGGGAGCGTGTTCGGCTTCCTGGTGCTCATGTTCGTCGCCCGTCCGGTGACGGCTTTTGCCCTCTCCTTTTCCGCCATGGACTACTTTCTCCTGGCCCTTTTCGGCCTCACCACCATCGGGACGCTCACGGCGAAGAATTACCTCAAGGGGGGCATCTGCGCGCTTCTGGGCCTGCTGCTGAGCATGGTGGGCATCGACCCCTTTTCCGGTGCGGCCAGGTATTCCTTCGGCCTGACCGACCTGCAGGGGGGCATTCCCCTCATCGCCGCCCTGATCGGCCTTTTCGGCTTTGCCGAGGTGCTCGACCAGGTCGCCAGGGGGACCATGAACGCCATTGCCGCACAGGCGGGCAGGATGCGGTATTCATTCCGGGAGATGATCAGGTACCTGCCCCTGTCGCTCCGGTCCTCGGTCATAGGGACCTTCATCGGCGCCCTTCCCGGGGCGGGGGGGCCGGTGGCCTCCATCATCGCCTACGACCAGGCCCGGAAGTCTGTGAAGAATCCTACCCGGCCCTTCGGGGAGGGAGCGGTGGAGGGGGTCATCGCCAGCGAGGCTGCCAACAACGCCTGCATCGGCGGAGCCCTCATCCCCATGCTCACCCTGGCGGTTCCCGGGGACGCCGTCACGGCGGTCATCCTGGCGGCATTCTACGTCCACGGCCTCCAGCCGGGACCCCTTCTGTTCGTCCGGACGCCGGAACTGTTTTCCGTGGTGCTCGCCGCAGGATTTCTCGCCTGTATCGCCATGCTCGTGCTGGGCATGACGGTGGTTCCCCGCCTCTCGGGGATCGTCCTGGTACCCAAGCGGATCCTCATGCCCCTGGTGACGGTGCTCTGCGTTGTGGGAACCTATGCGGTGAACTCGAGCATGTTCGACGTAGGGCTTATGTTCTGCTTCGGTCTTGCGGGTTTCCTGATGAGAAGCAGGGGGTATCCGGCCGCACCGCTGGTGCTCGGACTCGTCCTTGGGGAGATGATGGACTCGAACCTCCGGAGGGCGGTGAACATGGCAATGGCCGGGGACAGCGTTTTTCTGGAGCTGTTCGGCCGTCCCTCCACAGTGGTGCTTTCTCTCATGGTGGCTTTTTCCGTCCTCGCCGCCGTTCCGGCGGTGAAGGAACGGATCGGTGCGGCGGCCTCCCGCCTTCTTTCGGTCTTCGGATCGGGCAGGTGACGGGAATAAATCAGGGCCCCGGCCGGGGCCCTGATTTATTCCAGAATGGCTCCTTCGTCCAGCAGGGTCTTCCGGAGAAGATCCCGGTCCAGATCCCGGAGGAGACTGCCGGAGCGGAGGGCGAGCCGGGCCGCGGTCCCGGCGGCGTGGCCTGTGGCGAGGCACTGGCCCATGACCCGGGAAGAGGCGTAAGCCCCGGAGGTGACGGAGATGTTCCTCCCCGCGGCGAGGACATTGTCCATTCCCCTGGGGAGGAGAGAGCGGTAGGGGATGGTGTAGTCCTTTCCGCTCCACCGGTAGACGAGGCGGTTCCGTTCCCAGTCGTGGTACTCCATGGGCCAGGAGCCAACGCAGACGGCGTCGGCAAAGAGCCGCCCCTCCATGATGTCCTCTTCAGTGAGAGTGTAGGCGCATTCCGTCCTGGAGGCTTCCCTGACGCCTAGGGCGGGGGCGATGCAGGACAGGACGGCCCTTTCGAACCCCGGAACGTATTTCCGGAAAAACCGGGCGTTTTCCAGGACCTTGTCCCTTCCGCCGGTCAGTCCCGCAGTGACGTCCAGGGGAACCGAGGGATCCGCCTTCACCCAGTTGGCGTTCACTATGGCGGCCGTTCCGCCGGGAAGGACAGTGAGAACGCCGTTGCCCCGCTCCTGGGTGATGTCCCCCTTCGCCCGGGCTTCAGCCATGAGCGAAGCGATCTGATCCTTGCTGACGGCCCTGGCCGTTTTTCCGTCCACGCTGTCCATGCGGAACACCATGGTCCCGGCCTGGAGTTTCCCCCCTTCCGGGGAAAGGACGGCGCCGGAGGGGGCGAAGGGGGCAAGAAGGGCCTTTCCCGTGACATCCACGGCGATCTTGGGAAGGATGACCACCCGGGTGCCTGACTCGGTGTTGACCGTTTCGACGGACAGGAGCCTTTCGCCGTCGAAGGAGGCCCCGGTGACGAGAGTGGAAAGATGCAGTTCCGTTCCTCTGCGGAGAACCATCCTGTCGAGGGCGCAGGCAAGAAGCTCGGGGTCGCAGATGTCGCTCCTGTGGGTATCCCGGTTCACCCCCTCGTCCAGTCCTCCGAGGGCCTTCAGTTCCCGGGCGAGGGCGTCCCTGGCGCCGCCGGAGATTTTTCGCCGTTCACCGAGGGAAGAGTAGCACCCGCAGAGGGTACTCACCAGTCCGTTGGTGGCCGTTCCGCCGAGACGTCCGGTTTTTTCCGCCAGGACGACGGAAATTCCGGGGGCCGACGCGGACCATGCCGCCGCCGCACCGGCGGAACCGCCGCCGAGAACGAGAATATCGCAGGACAGGGTGGAGGAAACTGTTTTCACGGGCATCACTCCGTTCTGTGAAAAGTGTTTTCCTGCATGCCGCCCGGCTCAGGGGAACGAGGGGTCCGGCAAAGGCGGAAAAAGAGAGAAAAGTTTCTGTTTCATAAGAAAAATGATTCCATGAAACGGCATTTTGTACTATGATAACAGATTGTGAGAGAGCATGAGCGTTGCCATACCTTTGCAGGAGGCGAATGCGCCATGGCGAAAATGCCGCAGGAAAAACACCCCCCAACCGAAGGAAGTCCCCCGAACGGGACCGGAGCCTTTGCCCCCGGAAACGGTGTCCAGGACGGGGATGAAGCTTTCTGCCCCGCGGCTCTCCGGGGTATCTCCCAGAGAATAATGAAAGACCGGTGGATCGAAAGCCTGTCCGCCAACCTGCACGGGTTGCTCTTCCAGGTGAGGCGGGCTCCCTCCGGCAAAGATCTTATCGCCTGCATTGGAGGAACCCTTGCTTCCTATTTCGGTTTTAGCCCAGACAATGCCCCGGTGGACAGGGATGCTTTTTTCCGGAACGTCTCTCCCGGCGACCTTCCAGGGGTTGTCCGGTCTTTCGATGAAGCCATGGAAAAGAAGAGCACCTGGAGGTGTGAGTTCCGTCTCGAACTTCCTGAGCGCCGCCGGTTTTTCGTCGAGGGGACGGCGTCACCGACGGAGGAGCCCGAGGGCAGCCTTCTGTGGCACGGGTTCCTCGCGGATGTGACGGAGAGGAAGGACCTCGAGGAGAGGCTGAAGGACCAGCTGGAACTCCAGGAGCAGATCTTTGCCACCATCCCCGTGCCCCTCGTCCTCAAGGATCATTCTTCACGGTTCCTCCAGGTCAACGAGGCTTTCGCAGATTTCGTGAACAAGCCCAGGGAGGACATCCTGGGAAAGGGCCCCCATGAGGTCTTCGGCCCGGAGCTGGCCGAGCTGGTCTTCCGGGAAGACCGGGAAATTCTCCGGACAGGGGAGACGAAGATGGACCTTGAGCGCCGGGTGACTGATGGTCACGGCAGGCTGATGTGGCTGAAATCATACAAGGGACCCATCCGGAACAGCCGGGGAGAGATCGTGGGCATCGTGGGGGGCAACATGGACATTTCCGCCGTGAAGGACGCGGAAGAAGCCCTCAGGGAGAGTGAAGCCCGCTGGAAGTTCGCCCTGGAAGGATCGGGGGCGGGGGTCTGGGATCTCGACGTCCGGACCGGCGATATCTTTTTTTCGAAACAGTGGAAGGCTTTGCTTGGCTACGAAGACCACGAGGTCCGGAATTCCCTGGAGGAATGGAAGAGGCTGATCCATCCGGACGACGCAGAAGGGACCTTCCGGCAGATTGAACTTACCCATGAGAAGAATCTGGACGTCTGTACTGCCGAGTTCCGGATGAAGCGGAAGAACGGGGAGTGGGCGTGGATTCTCGGCATGGGGAAAGTGGTGGAGCGGGACGGAGACGGGAAGCCGCTCCGGGTGATCGGCACCCACACGGACATCACTGAAAGGAAGAATGCTGAAAAGATCATCTTCCACCAGGCCACTCACGACGCGCTCACCGACCTGGCCAACAGGTCCCTGTTCAATGACCGTCTCGAGATGGCCATGGCCGAGGCCAGGCGGTGCGGGAAAAAAATCGGGGTTACTTTTCTCGACCTGGATAATTTCAAGAAAGTGAACGACGCCCTGGGGCATTCGGCGGGAGATATGCTGCTTGTAAGCGCCGCAGAAAGGATGCGGCGGACGCTCAGGGATACGGACACCCTGGCCAGGATCGGGGGGGACGAATTTGCCTTTCTTTTCCCCCTGGTGGAGGACCGGGCCGAGGTGGAAGCCGTGGCGGCCCGGATTCTGGAAACGCTCTCCGCGCCGTTCATCATCGAGGGACGGGAGTTCACCATTTCCGGGAGTATGGGGATCTGCCTCTTTCCGGAGGACGGCGGCGATGCGCAGACACTCATGAAGAGGGCCGACATGGCCATGTACGAGGCAAAGCGGGCGGGGAAGAACACCTGGCGCCACTGGGCGGGGTTACCCTGTTCCGTCAACGGATAAACTTGCCGGAAGAAAGGATGAAGAACATGTTTCCGTCATTCAGCTATGAAATGCCCACCAGGGTGGAGTTCGGCCGTGGGGTGGCGCTCCGCACAGGGGAAGAGGTCGGAAGGATCGGCGGCACGCGGGTTCTGCTTATCTCCGACGAAGGGGTCCGGAGGGCTGGACTGCTCGACCGCGTCACGGAGAGCCTTGACCATGCTTCCGTTCCCTGGGACCTGTTTCTCGATGTGGAACCCAACCCGAAAGACCGGAATGTCCATGCCGCGGCTGCCGCAGTGTCCAAATCGGGGGCGGACTGTCTCGTGGCGGTGGGCGGAGGCAGCCCCATCGACTGTGCCAAGGCCGTGGCCATCGTGGCCGCGGCGGGGGGCAAGGTCAGGGAGTACGAGGGACGCTTCAAAACCTCCGTCCTTCCCCTTCCCATCATTGCCGTGCCGACTACTGCCGGAACGGCGAGCGAGCTGACCTTCGGCTCCGTCATCACGGACACGGCGGCGAAATTCAAGTTCACCGTCAAGAGTCCCCTGCTGGCCCCGAAAGTGGCCCTGGCCGACCCGGAAATGACGGCCACCATGCCGAAGAACCTCACCGCATTCACGGGAATGGACGCCCTGACCCACGCCATCGAAGCCTATACCTGCCGGGCCGCCACGCCCTTCTCCGACGCTCCTGCCATTGTGGCCATGGAGCTTATCGGGAAGTATCTTCGCAGGGCCTGGAAGGACGGCTCCGACATGGAGGCCAGGGAGGGAATGCTCCTCGGGAGCCTCCTCGCCGGGGTGGCCTTCAGCCATTCCGACGTGGCGGCGGTCCACTGCCTCGCCGAGGCTCTGGGCGCACTGTACGACGCTCCTCACGGAGCCTGCAACTCCATCGCCCTTCCGGCCGTAATGGAATTTTCCATGGATGCCTGCGTGGACCGGTACGCCAGGGTGGCCGCCTGCCTCGGCCTGTCCTTCTCCACTCCCCGGGAGGGGGCGGAAAAGGCCGTGGAAGAAGTGAAGCGGATGGCCATAGATCTTGAGCTGCCCTCTCTTTCGGTTTTCGGCATCAAAGAGGAGGATTTCGACGAGATCGCCGCGAAATCGGAGGCCAACTCGTCGAATCCGGACAACCCGAAGATCCTCACGAAGGCCGACTATGTCGGGATCCTCAAAAAACTGACCTCCGCATAAGGAGGGGTCCGCCGTGCCGGCCTGCTGAAAATCCGGGTTTCCGCGGAGAAAGGCTGTTTTGAAGGCGGACAGGAAAAGGAAACAGAAAAGCGAAGGGAGAACGGGCAGTTCCCGCCTTCGCTTTTTTATTGCTCGAGAAGGGCCGCCATCTCCTCCATGTTTTCGGCCAGCTTGTCCCGGAAAGCGAGCAGGAGCGGCTCCAGGGAGGTTCGGCTTGTCATGGTGAAGACCAGCTTGTGGGGGAACATCAGGTAACGGACGCCGAACCCCTCGTCGTCCGACGGGCCGTAACCGTAGATGCGGAATGCCTCAGTGGGGCCCGTGCTCGTGGAGACCATGTTCCTGGAAAGAACGGCGTATCCGGGCGAGGAAAAGAGGGCCGGCGGTTCGTGAACTCCTATCTCCCGGCCGAAGCGTTCCATCATCTTCCGGAGGCCGAAGAGGTGGCGGTCCACTCCCCGCCCGTCCCGGCATTCCGAGACCCGTTCACTGTGGGCCCTTGAGGCGGCCTTCAGGGCTTCCGCGGTCCGCCTGTGCGCGAAGGCGGCCGCTTCCGCCGTGACTGGGCGCATGGCCTCGGTGCGGCCCAGGAGAAACTGCCGGGTCATCACCGCTTCATAGGCGTTCAGGAATCTTCCGTACAGGCCGAAGACCGATGTCTGCATGGCCACCTGGCAGAATGCGTCGGGACTCATCCCGAGGCCCTTGATTTTCTCCCGTCCGAAGGCTGAGAATTCAAGGACGGCCAGCGTAGTGTTCTTCCGCAGGCAGTGGAGGGCCTGTCCGGCTTCTTCGAGATGCCGGACGGCTTCTTCGGAAAGGTGAAAGGGCAGCGGCAGGGCGGAAAGAGCCTGCCATTTCCCATATCCGCCCGTCCCGCCGGACCTGAGAATGACGGATGCAAGAAGCGCGTGCTGGGAGCCGTCCAGGCCGGAGTGCTCGAAGTTCAGGCCCGCTTCTCCCCTTTCATCGACGATGATCTGGAAAGACTTGTCATACCATCGGTTCGCTCCTCCTCCGGAGAGATAGTGAAGCCCCTTCCCCTGGAGAGAGGGCGGGGTTTCCGGGTCGAGACAGAGGACAAAGAGGGCCGACTCTATTCTCTCCAGGTTCCCGCGGTTCTCCGGACAGATGGAGGCGATCGTTTCCCTGAGAGCCCCCCAATCCCTCCGGGGGAGTGATGTGCCGAGGCCGATCTCCCCGCCGGGCCGCGGGGAAGCGGCAATTTCATCGAGACGGACGGCGAGGCTTTCATGGGATGCCTCGTTCCCCTCCGGAGAGAGGACGTCCAGCGACCATGCCCCTCCCCCGCACAGGACGGTGATGTGGCGGCTGTCCGGCCGCGTGGCGAGTTCGTCGCCGGAGAGACCGGCAATTCTCGTGGTGCCGAACAGATTTCTGTACTGGCTCATGCACAGAGGCGTTCCCCGGTCGGTATCGGGAGGGAGGGTTTCGCTGTCGATGCTTTTTTTCAGGGAGAGTGCGGCGGAGATCAGCCATGCTGCCCTCCGGGAGCGGGGGGACGGGCTGAGGAGAGGCGGAAGGTCCAACAGGGAAAAGACATTGCTGTTGATCACAAGGGGGGCGGGGGATTCGAGATAGGTCCGGAGCCAGAAGTCCGAGAGCCAGCTTTCCGGCGTCTCTTCGGACCACTCCTCCAGGCGGCGCTGGAGCTTTCTGCCCGCCCCGCCGGGAGCGAGAAAGGCCCGGGCTGACTCCGCCGTCTCATGCCGGCCCTGTTCGTCAAGAAGGGGAGCCGTCCAGTCCAAAAATTTCGGGAGGGTTTCCTCAAGAGGAAGAACAGGGAGCCTGGGAAGGCTCCCCTGGAAAGCAAACGTGCCGGATGTTTCCGGATATTTTTCAGCCATGGAGAAGGTTACCTCTTGGGCGGTTCCCACCGCTTGGCCATGTTCTGAGTGAGACGGTCGATGACAATGGCCAGGAACACCACGCTCATGCCCGCTTCGAATCCCCTGCCCACGTCGATGCGGTTGATGGAGAGCAGGACTTCCTGTCCCAGGCCCCGGGCACCGATCATGGACGAGATGACGACCATGGCCAGGGCCATCATGGTGGTCTGGTTCACTCCTGCCAGGATGCTCGGCATGGCAAGGGGAAGGCGCACTTCCCTGATGAGCTGCCAGCGCGTGGCGCCGTAGGCCAGGGCAGCCTCCTCCACGGGCTTGGGAACCTGGTTCAGCCCGAGGGCGGTCAGCCTGATCACGGGAGGAAGGGCGTAGATAAGGGTGGCGAGAACAGCGGGGACCTTGCCCAGTCCGAAAAGCATCATTGCCGGTATGAGGTAGACAAAGCTCGGCATGGTCTGCATTCCGTCCAGAAGGGGACGGAGAACGGCGGCGACGGGCCGCAGCTCCGCCATGAGCACGCCGAGGGGCAGCCCGATGATCAATGCCATAAGAACGGCGGTGATGATCACCGAAAGGCTTTCGACGGCCATTGCCCAGAGACCGAACATGCCGATGACGAAGGGCAGGGATGCCAGAATCACGGAGGAAATGAGTTTTTTCGACGAATACCAGCTCAGCAGAAAGACGCCCGCTATGTAGGCCCACCACGGGATGAACGTGAGAATCGAGTTGACTCCGAGGAGGAACGAGAGTATCCCGTCGGAAATGGAATCGAAGACGGGGGAGTAGGCCTCGATGAGATTGTTAATGAATTCATTCACCGCCCCGGCCACGTGGTACCGGAAAGCTTCAGGAAACATGGGATGCTCCCTCCTTCCCCGCCCTGCTTCTGGCCAGGACCTCTTCGGCCCGCCTCATCTGCTCCCGTTCGTCGCTGACGAACCGCATGACATAATCATCTGCCGGGTTCGCGATGACCTCGTCGGGAGACCCGACCTGGACGATCTCTCCTTTTTTCATGATGGCCATGCGGTCTCCCATGCGGAGCGCCTCGGAAAGGTCATGGGTCACGAAAAAGATGGTCTTGTGCATAACCTTCTGAAGATGGATCATCTCGTCCTGCAGCTCCCGCCGGATGAGGGGGTCGAGCCCGCTGAACGGCTCGTCCATGAGCAGGATGGGCGCGTCCATGACGAGAGCCCGGGCGATACCCACCCTCTGGCGCATGCCGCCGCTCAGGGACGCCGGGTAGTATTTCTCCCATCCCTTGAGCCCGACCTTTTCGATAGCGTCCGCTGCTTTTCCCATCCTGCATTCCTTTTCTTCTCCCCTGAGCTTCAGGCCGAAGGTGACGTTCTGCAGAACCGTGCGGTGGGGCAGCAGGCCATAATGCTGGAAGACCATGGCGATTTTTTCCCTGCGGAAATTGACGAGCTGCCGTTTGTTCATCGCCGTCACGTTCTCGCCGTTGATGATGATTTCGCCGGAGGTTGGTTCCACGAGACGGAGCAGGCACCGGATAAGGGTCGATTTGCCGCTGCCGGAGAGCCCCATGATGATGAACGTCTCTCCCTGCCTGATTTCCAGTGACACGTTTTTCATCGCCACCACGGCGTCTTCTCCCCTGTCAAGCTCCTCCACACGCTCCTCGTTCTCCACGTCCGAAGAAGAAACGGTCAGGCCCTTCTTACGGGTATAGATTTTCCAGAGGTCGCGGATAAGAATGGCCTCCGCTGCGGTTCCGCCCCCGGAAACGCCGGATGCGGCGTCCGCCTGCTGCGGGGCGTCCAACTATTTCTCCTCCTTCAGCGCCGCGGTCACTTTTTCAGCCACGTCGGAGGAAACCCAGGATGTCCAGACATCCTCGAAATTTTTCAGGAACCAGACGGCGGCCTGCCGCGTATCCGCCTTCGTCTCGAACATGAAGCCGAGGACCTTGTTGTTCTGCTCGAGGGTTGTGCTGTAGTTTTTCAGGAATGCCGCGATGTCGGGGTTGGCCTCCGCGAACTTCGCATTGGCGACGATGAGCACACGCACCGACGGAATGGCGCAGGCGTACAGGTTCTCGTCGTTCCAGAGCTTTTCATCGTAGGGGGGCTCTTCGAGCATGGTCATGTCAAGAAGCCCCATGACCCACGTGGGCTCCCAGTAATAGGCCAGGACGGGCTGGCCCCGGTCGTAGGCCCTCTTGATGGCGGTGGAGAGGGCGGTTTCGGAGCCTGCGGAAAAGGCATCGTAATGCTTGTCCAGGCCGTAGCCCCTGATCTTCATCTCGTTGATGGACGTGACCTTCCAGCCTGCCGGTCCGTTGAGAAGGCGCCCCTTCTTCGGGTTCTCGGGGTCCTTGAAGAGCTCCCAGTATTTCGGAAGGTCGGCAACGGACTTGAGGTCGGGAGCGACCGGCTTGATACCCCGGGCTTCGTCTCCCTTGATCATGTAGGTGGGAACGTACCATCCCTGGGGGGCGTCGGGGAAATTCGTTCCGAGGCTCACCATTTTTCCGCTGGCCGTGGCTTTATCCCAGAACTCGAGAATGTTGTCAACCCAGCCTTCCATGGAAAAGTCGGCGTCTCCCCGCTCGATGCCCATCATTCCCGGAAGGGACTCGGCGAAGATGAAGTCAGTCTCTTTGCCGAATCCTTTCTCGATGATGTAGGCCGCAATGCGGTTGTGGATCTGGACGCTGTCCCAGCTGAAGTCGACCAGCGTCACGGGGCGGGCTGCCGCCGTTCCCGGAAAGGCGGTAAACAGGCATAGGACTGCAAGAACAAGCGCAATAGTGGTTCGCATTTTCATGCAAACACCTCCTGGTAGGAATTTTTTGCGTTGGATGCCGGTAAAGGAAATGGACATCCGCGAAGAAAAATGAAGTGTTTCCCCTCGGGGTGAACATGTATTATCTGATTAAAACTCAAGGCGCACAATTTGTCAAGATAGATAATTCTGTATTGTATATCCACCCTCCCCCTGTGGGCGCAGGCCCCGGCAGGGGGTATACTTATCCTCACCTACTATCCAAAAGGGGGCTGAGCTATGCGAAACGTGGTGAACGGTATGAAGGGATATTTTGACCGGGGGATGGACTTCCTGTTCAGGCAGATCGACGAATGCCCGGACGACCTCTGGAACAGGAAGGGCGGCGGATTCTTTTATTGGCAGCAGGTGTACCATGCGTTCTTCTGCGTGGACTATTTCCTTCTCCCCCCCGAAGGGGAGATGGTGGAAGAACCTTTCGGACGGGCTGTGGCCATGTTCAGCGAGGTGCCTCCGGTAGCTCCTTCGAAGGAGACTGTGAGAGAATTCGGCGCAGTCATGAGGAAAAAGGCGGACGAGTGGATTGCCGCCCTCGACGACGAGTCCCTGGGGCTCAGGCATGAGGGAATGACGGCCCGGAAGAAGGCGGAAACATGCAACGGTGCGGTTTTTGCCTCCCTGTGCGGCCACAACATGTACCACGTGGGGTGCCTCGATTCGGTGCTCCGGGAGCATGGCCTGAAGGGAGTCTACTGATCCCTGACGGTCCCTGACGGACGGGGAGACCGGTTCCGGAGGGCAGACCCGTCATGGTATGATGAACCCCGGTCCTGCAGGACCGGGGTTTTTCCTGCGGCCCGCAGGAGCACGAAAGTGTACGGAGAGGAGGAGTATGGTGCCGGCCCCATTGTTTGTCTTCGCCCCGGACAGGTCTGTTCTCGGCCTTTCTGGCGGTCCTCGTGTCGGGGGCCTCTGTTCTGGCGTCCGCCGGGTACTTTTCCTCTCCTGAAGACCGCCGCTTTTACTCTTCCTGGACCGCCGTCTTCCTCCTCACGGTCCTTGGGTGCCTCTTCTCCGCCTCCTGGCTCGGCTACCTCGTTTTCCTCGAGCTGTCCACCGCCGCCCTGTTCTTCCTCACGGCCCGGAAGGAGCCCCGGACGGCCTTCCGGTACCTCACGGCCCAGCTTGCGGGGGCGGCCCTTCTTCTGGGAGGGATCGCCGGCGCGGGGGGCGGCCTTGCCTTCGGCCCGGTGGAAGGGGATGTCCGCCTTCTGTTCATCCTGGGCCTGGGTGTGAAGACGGCGCTGCCGGGTCTGCACTTCTGGCTTCCGGAGACCCACGGGAGGGCGCCTGCGCCTGTGAGCGCCCTGCTGTCGGGGGTGGCGGTGAAGACGGGAGCCTTCGGCATCCTGACGGCCCTCGGCGGCGTGCCGTCCCCGGGCCTCGTGGCCGCCGGGGCCGTCATGGCGCTCTGGGGCGCTCTTCAGGCCACGCTCCAGTCCGATGTGAAGCGGCTTCTTGCCTACAGCACCGTGAGCCAGCTGGGGTACGTGATGGCGTCTGCGGGAGCGGGAGGAGCGGCGGGAGCGGTGTACCATTCCCTTGCCCACGGGCTGTTCAAGGGGTGCCTGTTTCTGTGTGCGGGGTCGCTGGAGAAGTCCTTCGGCACCCGGGACCTCGGCCTGCTGGAAGGGCGGGGGCGGGAGCTTCGCTGGACCCGTTGGCTGTTCTGGCTGTCGGCGGCGGCCATCATGGGTCTTCCGGGGACGGTGGGGTACGGGAGCAAGATTTTCGTGAAGGAGCCGCTCGGCAGCTGGCCCCTTGCGGGGATTGCGCTGGCCGTGGCGAACGGGGGAACGGTGATGTCCTTCTGCAAGATGGGGTACTATGCCTTCGGCCCCGGAAAGAGGAGCGCCGGTGGACGGTCCGTGAGCGAGAGCGGTTGGATGGTGCTCGGTATGGTTCTGCTGTCGGTGCCCGTGGTGGTGCTGGGGCTGTTCCCCGGCGTGTTGGGGAGGCTGCTCGGCGGGGGAGAGCAGGAGCTGTTCTCCGCGGGGAAGCTGGCGGAGAGCCTCGGGGTGTTCTGTGCTGGTGCGGCGCTCTTTTTTCTTTTCCGGAAGAGGCTGGGGACACTCGGGGAGCTGCCGGATGCGGACCGTCTGACGGACCGCCTGCCCGCGTTTTTTGCCCGAGCGGTGCTCCCGTTCCGGCGCCTCCAGGGGGGCAACCTCCGGGAATATCTTCTGGCCGCGGTTTCCGCGGCCCTGCTGCTGGCGGTCCTTCTGTTCTGAGGACGGGCGGGGGAAGGATGATCTCATGATCTTTTCTGACTACTGGATGCTCTGGCCGATTGTCGTCCCCCTGGCGGCGGCGTTCGTGCTGCAGGTGCTGGACTATTTCGTTCCGGAAAGGATGGAGGGCTGGATAAGGATTTCCGCTGTCGTCACCGCAGCGGCTGCCCTCGGGGCTTCCTTCTCCGGCTGGAACGCGGTGCGGGTGCTCCATGTGGGGGGGTGGGCCGCCGAGCTTGGAATTATCCTCGTCACCGACAGGCTCTCTTCCGTTTTCCTTCTCGTTTCCTCCCTGGGGGGGGCGGCTTCCGCCTGGACAGTGTTTTTCCCCTTCCGGAGGGAGAACCGCCGCTTCTGCGGGTTGTTCTTTATTCTCTGGGGAGCGCTCAACGGAATTCTCGTCACGGGCGACCTCTTCAACATGTACGTTTTTTTTGAGATCCTGGCCGTATCGGCCTATGTGCTGGCAGGAGCCGCCATGACCCGGGAAGGCCTCGAGGCGGGGCTGAAATACCTCGTCCTCGGCACCGTGGGGGCCCTGTTCCTTCTTATGGGAACGGCGCTGCTCTACATGGGGAGCGGAACGCTGAACCTCGCCCTTCTTTCCTCCGCCATGGAGAGCGTTCCCAGGGGTGCGGCCGCCGCCGCCGCCGCGTGCCTCCTGACAGGGCTCGGACTTAAAATGGGAATGTTTCCCTTTCATTTCTGGCTTCCCGACGCTCATTCGTCCGCGTCCACAGGGGTGAGCATGATTCTGTCCGGAGTGGTGGTGAAGGCCTCTTTCTACGCCCTGCTGCGGATCGTGTTCCTTCTTTTTCCGGCAGGGTCCGGCTTCTTTTCGGTTCCCGACATCCTTCTGGCTCTCGGTGTTCTCTCCCTCGCGGCGGGGCACCTGTCCGCCCAGCGACAGCATGACGTGAAGCGCCTCCTGGCGTGGTCCACGGTGGCCCACATGGGGTACCTTCTGATCGGCGCAGGGTGCGCTTCTCCCCTGGGCATCGGCGGAGCCCTTCTTCACGCGCTCAACCACGGGGCGGCGAAAATGGGGCTCTTCCTCGGTGCCGGCGGGCTGTATTCCCTTTCGGGGAGCAGGAACTGGCGTTCCTTCGGGGGGGGCAGCGTCACGCCATCCCCGGGAAACGGGAGCCATGGCCCTCCTGGCGGCGTCTCTGGCGGGCATTCCTCCCCTGGGCGGCTTCTGGAGCAAGTGGATGATTCTCCTGGCGGCGGCGGAGCGGGGGGCCTGGGTTGCGGCCCTGGCGGTGGCTGCGGGTACAGTCCTCTCGTGCCTCTATTATGTTCCTCTTTTCTTCGTGCTGTACGGTCCGTCACGGCCCGAAGTCTCCGCAAAGAAGTCGGGAGCCCCATTCCCCGGGGGAAGGCTACTCCTTGCCCTCGGCGCTTCAGCGGTGCTCCTCGCGCTCCTCTATCTCGTTCCCGGGCTGCGGGAGCAGTTTGTTTCGGCGGGAACGTCGGCCCTGGTCCCGGACGCCTACATCGGGAACGTCCTGGGCAGGCCGGTCCCCTGACGGTGTATATCCATGGCAAGGAGGTTGATCTCGCCCATGACCGAAAAAAAGGAACTGCGGGAACTCGTGTCACCATTGCAGGAAGTTCTTCTTGAGTCCCGGCGGACGGCCATGACGGCCGTCAACGCGGAGATGCTCAGGGCCTACTGGGAGATGGGAAAAATTCTCCTGGAGGCACGGGAAGGAGAGAATGTCCCGGATGACCTTCTCGAAGCCGTGTCGGCGGAGCTGGCGCCGGAATTCGGGAGGGCGTTCAGCGCGAAGAAGCTCGCGGCCATCCGGTCATTCTACGGCGAATACGCCCACCGGCCTCCCCTTATCCGCTTCCATGAAAAAAACGAGCTCGCGGAATCGGGGCTTCCGCCCCTTAACCCCAGGCTCAGCTGGACCCATTACCGCCTCCTTCTTTCCCTTCCCGGGGAGGAGGAGAGAAAAGCGGCCGAGCGGATGACTCTTCGGGAGCGGTGGTCCGTATCCGAACTGGAACGGCAGCTCGGGAACGGAACCCCCCTGGTGTGCCCGGATACGGGAGAGGAGTGCGACGACGGTCCCTCCTACCCAGAGGATTTCGCCTCCGATCCTCATGTCCAGGCCTTTCTCGGGGTCCCCGAGAGGCAGCGTCTCACGGAAACCGTCCTCGAACGGGCTCTCATCGACCATCTGCAGACTTTTTTCCTCGAGAAAGGGCAGGATCTCTATCTCGTGGAACGGCAGAGAGAAACCGTCCTCGACGGAGAAGCGGTTTTCACCGACCTCCTCTTCTACTCCAGGCCCCTTCATGCCTTTCTCGCGGCGGAACTGGTGTACGGCGATTTTTCCCGTGAGGATGAACAACGGATGGAGCGTGTCCTCCGGAAGATCAGGGAGGACGGCCTGGTGGAGGATGAGACGGAGAATCCTCCGGCGGGGCTTCTCCTCTCGGTGAGGAAGGACGGCGGGCGGATGAGGTATATCTTCCCTGCCGGGGCCGCCGGGCAGGAACAGCGATACCGCTCCAGGCTCCCCCTGGAGGAGGATATCGCCGCCGAGCTTGAAAGGGAGCGGGACGAGATCCTGGCCCGCTACCCCTTCCTGGAAGAATGACATTCCCGTGCCTTGACAAAACGAATTCATCGGGGCTATAGTAGAGACGCAGGGGAACTTGAAAAAGCAGAATATTCTGCGCGCTTGATGAGTGCGTTCAGGGTGTTTTGCCCCACATACATGCAACAGGTGTACCTTCTACCGGGGAAGCTCCGCTTCCCCGGTTTTTTTTATTCTTTGCACCACACTTTCATCAGAATATGGAGGGAATAACATGGCAAAGCCGATAGTTGCGCGGTGGGAATGGAGGACCTTCGGGGCGGGATTCGACGAACCGGAGGAAAGGATCCGGACGTACGAACAGGGCAATTTCAAGGAGAGCGGGGAAGTGTACGTGCTCTCGAAGAACAGCGACGAGAACGTGAAGGTCCGGGACGACCTTCTTGACATCAAGTCCCTGCAGGAAGTGAACGCCGACGGTCTCGAACAGTGGTTCCCTGTGCTGAAGGCAGGTTTTCCCATCTCCGTGGAGGACCTGAAGAAGGTTTTCGGCTATTTCAAGGCCCCCGAGCCCATTTTCGGGCGGAAGGAATATACCTTCGACCAGTTCCTGAACGAGATCGTCCGTCCCAACCAGAATCTCCGGCTCGTCCAGGTGAAGAAGAAGCGGTATATCTACGTCATCAACGGGGCGGTCACCGAGATCGCCGAGACCGAATTCGACGGTGTGGCCCTCAGGACCATCTGCGTGGAGCACGAGGACCCCGAGGTGGTCATGAAGACGGTGCGGGAACTCGGAATGGAAGATCTGCCCAACATCAACTACATCCAGGCGATGAAAAAGACCGTGGGGATGGCGTGATTCCATGGACACCGTCAAGGCAGTCATAGACGTCGGCACCAATTCCATCAAGTTCCACGCCGCGAAGAAAAAAGCGGACGGGTCCCTTGAGACCGTGCTGGACAAAAACGACATCGCCCGCCTCGGCGAGGGGCTCAGGGAAACGGGGCTGATCGCTCCGGAAGCCCTTGAACGGAACGCCCTGTCCGTGGCGGCCTTCGCAGAAAAAGCGAAGGAGCTGGGTGCCGTGCCGGAGATCGTAGGCACCATGGCCCTCCGGACGGCGAAGAACGCAGCGGACTTCGCCTCCAGGGTGAAGGAGCTTACGGGCCTCGATGTCAGGATCATTCCCGGCGAGGAGGAGGCCAGGCTTTCCTACCTTGCCGTCCTTTCCGGCCTTCCCCTCGCTGGAGGGGAGCTCGTCACCTTCGATACGGGCGGAGGAAGCACGGAATTCGTCTACGGCAGGGGCACGGAAATGGTGCGGAAGTTCAGCATACCCCTGGGGGCGGTGCGCATCACCGAGGAATTCTTCGCCGACGACCCGGTTCGTCCGGGCTCGGTGGACGCTGCGGTGAAGGAAATCCGCTCGAGCCTCACCGGCGGAGGGGTACTCGGCTCCCCCGAGGTGATCGTGGGCATGGGCGGAACCGTCACGAGCCTTGCATCCGTCAAGTTCAAAATGGAAACCTACGACCCCGACGTGGTCCAGGGGTCGGTCCTCACCCTGGCGGAGCTGAAGGACATGGCCGCCATGTTCGCCTCCATGACGCTGGAAGAGCGGAAAGGGGTGACGGGATTGCAGCCGAAGCGGGCTGATGTTATCCTTGCCGGAACATGTATCGTCTGCGCCATCCTGGAACTGCTCGGCGCCTCCTCGTTCACCGTGAGCGACAGGGGCCTGCGCCACGGGCTGGCCTACGAACTTTTCAACCAATAGGGGAATTCGCCCGGGAAAACAGGATCCGGGGCAGGGAAATTCCAAAAATTCTCAGGAGGTGTTTTTTCATGAAACGGATCATTGCCGTTCTGTGCATCGCGAGTCTCGCTGTGCTCGGGGCCTCGGCCGCCTTCGCGGCCTACCCTGAAAAACCCATACGAGTGGTCAACTACGTGGGACCGGGCGGCCTCATGGACGTGACGAGCAGGAAATTCGTCTCCATAGCCAAAAAATTCACCGACGCCACCTTCGTGGTGGAAAACAGAGAGGGCGCCGGCGGCCTGGTGGGGATGCAGGCGGTGCTCGAGCAGCCCGCCGACGGATACACCGTCTTCGCCGCCACCACGTCCAACATAGCGAAGGTGCTCACGTCCAAGAAGGATGTGGATGAGTTCATCTGGGGATTCGAATGGATCGCCATGCTCATGAAGGACCCCGAGTGTCTCATCGCTGCCAAAGACAGCCCCCTCAACACCTGGGAGGCCGTCTTCAAAGAAGCGCAGGAGAAAAAGGGCGCCCAGCTCTGGACAGGTCCCGCCGCGGGAGGCAACGACCACCTCATGGCCATGAAGGTCTGGGAGAAGAGCGGAATGAGCGCGAAGTGGATTCCCTACAACACAGGCCCTGAAGCCATGATGGCCCTTCTCAGCGGCCAGGGTGCGGTGTACGTGGGCAACCCCGCCGACATCGGCGGACGGGAAGGCTTTACCATCGTCGCCATTGCCCGCAAGGAGCGTTCCCCGAAGTTCCCGGACGCCCCCACCTTCACGGAACTCGGAATCCAGGGGCTCGAGGACGAGGCCATGTGGCGGGGCTTCGCCATGAGGAAGGGATCCCCCGAAGAAGCCATGGCCTGGTGGGAGGATCTTCTGAAAAAAGTGGCCGCCGACCCCGAGTGGAGGGAATTCCTGGAGAAGGACGGCATCGACGTGGTGGACTACGGCCGTCCCGAATTTACCGCCCAGATCAAGAAGGACATCGAGGACTCGACTCACTACCTCAAGCAGTACGGCCTGATCAAGTAAGCGTCTTTGCAGGCTGAAGAGGGATGCCCCCGGGGCGTCGTCGGAGAAGGCGGCGCCCCGTTTTCTTTACCGGGGGCTCTGGAAAAATCATTACTTCGGGCGATACCGCCCGGGGAGGTGGAAACTGGTGGAAGAAATGCTCGTTTTTCTCTCGGGAGGCACAGGGCTGCTTCTCTGGGCCGCAGGCCTCCCGGCAGTGCTGTTGGCAGTGTGGGCCGCCACGGGACGGGAGCGCCTGGCCCCGTTCCGGGTCCGGATGCTCATCTGCGCGGCCCTTTTGTATCTTTCCTTCGTCTTTTTCTTTCTGTCCTTCGGTCTCGAGGAGATCGAGGCCGTGGGGAGCAGCGCCAGGACAGCGCCGAGGCTCTGGGCGGCGGGACTCGCCCTCTTTACCGCCGACCAGCTTCGCCGCACGTTCCAGGGCCGGGCTCCCCGTGATCCGGAAAGCGGCGACATCCGGCGGGTTCTCGCCACCGCGGCGGTGGTGGCCTTTTCCCTTTGGGGAATGGACATCGTTGGGTATTATCTGTCGTCGGCCGTCATGCTCCTCGTGCTCTGCGTCCTTCTCGGCGAGAGGCGTCCGCTCGTGGTCCTGTCCCTCGCCGGGGGATGGGTCCTGTTCTCCTGGGCCGTGTTCTCCCGAATGCTGACCCTCAATCTGCCCGAGGGGCTTTTTTTCTAAGAAGGGGGAGCGACTGAATGGAAATCCTTTCGAATCTTGCTGAAGGGCTCGGCGCACTCATGGCCCCCGTTCCCCTTCTCGTGATCCTGGCAGGCGTGTGCGTTGGCATTCTCGGCGGGGCCATGCCCGGAATCTCGCCCTCCATGGCGGTGGCCCTGCTGCTTCCCTTCACCTTCGGCATGTCGCCGGCCATGGGACTCGTCATGCTCTGCGCCATCTACCTGGCGGCGAATTACGGCGGGTCCGTCACGGCGGTCATGATCAACACCCCGGGAACGCCTTCAGCGGTGGTCACCGCCTTCGACGGATACCCCCTCACCAGGAACGGGAAGGCGGGTACGGCCCTGGGCATCTCTCTCATCGCGTCGGTGGTGGGAGGATTTGTCGGCATCGCCATCCTGGTGCTCTTTTCCGCTCCCCTGGCCAGGTTCGCCCTGAAGTTCTGGCCTGCGGAATATTTCGCCCTGGCCATCCTGGGCCTTTCCACCATAGCCTCCCTTGGAGGCGGGCGGTGGCTCGAGTCCTTCATCGCCGTCCTTCTCGGCCTGCTGCTGAACACCATCGGACTGGATCCCCTCAGCGGGGTCAGCCGGTACACCTTCGATGTTCTCCGCCTGTACGACGGATTTTCCTTCATTCCCGTCCTCATCGGCCTGTTCGCCCTGAGCGAGGTATTCTCCGGCATCGAGTCGGGGGAAATCGGACATCCTCCGGCAGCCCCCGACAAAGAACGGTCGCCCTGGCCCAGCCTCAGGGATTATATGAAGCTGAAGTTCTCCATGCTCCGGGCGGGAGTCCTTGGAACAGTGATCGGCATATTCCCTGGTGCCGGAGGTACGATAGCCTCATTCATCGCCTATGACGTGGAAAAGCGCCTGAGCAAAAACCCCGCCGAGTTCGGTCAGGGTGCTCCCGCAGGCGTGGCGGCCGCTGAGGCGTCCAACAGCGCGTCCGTCGGCGGAGCCCTTGTTCCGCTGCTGACTCTCGGCATTCCGGGAAGCTCGTCGGCGGCAGTCCTCATCGGGGCCCTCATGATCCACAACCTCCAGCCCGGGCCGGAGCTCTTCACCAAGCATCCGGAGATAGTCAACACCCTTTTCTCCAGCCTCCTGGTGGCCAATGTGTTCATCCTGGCCCTCGGTCTCCTCGGCGCCAGGCTCTGGATCAAGGCCGCCCTCATACCGAAGCGGCTGCTCTATCCCCTCATTTTCGCCTTTTCCTTCATCGGCAGCTACGCGGTGCGGTCCTCCGTCTTTGACGTGGGGGTGTGCCTCGTTTTCGGCCTCGTGGGATGGCTTCTCTCCAGGGCGAAGTTTCCCGTTTCCCCCGTGGTCCTCGGAATGATCCTCGGCACCATGATCGAGAAGAATCTCAGGGCGACCCTCATGATGGGAGGATTCTCCCTCTTCGTGCAGCGGCCCCTTTCCCTGACCCTGCTTCTTCTGGCCCTCGCCTCGGTGGCTGTGCCCGCCCTGCGGGAGCGGAGAGCTGCCCGGAAGGGAATACTGTGAGCACCCATCTTTTTTCGTACTTCAATATCCTGGGCGGTCTGGCTCTTTTTCTTTACGGTGTCGAAAAAACCACCGCCGCCTTCGGATCCAGTTTCGGTGCCGGTTCAAAGGACCTGATGGTTCGTTTTACCCGGCAGAAACCCATGGCCTTCCTTTTCGGCGTGGCCCTTGCTGCCATCGCCCAGGGGAGCACCGTGGCCACGTCCTTCGCCATAGGCTTCGTGGACGTGGGCATGCTCTCCTTTGCCGGCTCCGTGGTGGTGATGATGGGGGCCAGCGTGGGAGGCACCTTCGTGACCTTCCTGCTCAGCCTCGACATCGCCGTCATCTCACCGCTCCTTTTCGCGGTAAGCTTGCTCCTTGTCCGGTATGGCCGGGGGAAGGCCTATCGGCTCGGCACTGTCCTCCAGGGGCTTTCCCTCCTTCTTTTGGGCATGTTCGTCCTCAAACTCGGGGTTCAGCCTCTCCTGGCGACCCCCGGTTTTGCGGCCCTGGCGGCCCATGCGGGGGAAAACGGCTTTTTGACGGGAATCGCGGCCTTTGTCGTCACGGCCATTCTGCAAAACAGCTCCGCCGTCATGGCCCTGGCGGTGACCCTTGCCACCTCCGGCGCCATGCCGGTGGCGGCGGTCCTCCCGGTGATTCTGGGATCCCACGTGGGGTCCTCGGTGACAACCCTCATCGCGGGCATGTCGGGCAAACAGAACGCCAGGAAACTCGGCATCTGCTCCTTTGTCTACAAGGTGCTCTGCCTTCCCCTGTACATTCCCGTCCTTCCGTGGTTTGAAAACTACATCTTCAACGGGCCCGGGGGATTGGCGAGCAAGATCGTCCTTGCTCAGGTCGGGGTGGCCCTGTACAACGCCGTCGTTTTCTACCCTTTCACGGAAACCCTCGCCCGATTCTCCGCCGCCATCGCCGAGCGAGCGGGGCGGGAGCGCCTGGCTGCCCCGGTCTATCTCGACGAGGATCTACTTGAAATACCGTCCCTGGCCATCCTGCTGCTTTCGAAAGAGATGATCAGGCTGGCGAACTACATCGAAATGTACTGCCAGGTTCTCTTCGTTTCCGGCCCGAACGGAAACAAGGTGTTCCAGGAGCTTCCCGGGGCCATCCGGGAACTTTCGGAGGCATGCGAGGAGTACATGTACGGCATCCACATCCCATCGGACGACGACGTTCTTCGGGAAAACTACTCCACGGTGTCCTATTCCATGGTATCCTTCCGGCAGATGGCGAAAATTCTTTCCGGGGAGCTGCGGCTTCTCGCCGAGGCAGGAGTGGGAGGGCAGCTCGCCAGGGAGCTCGGGAAGACCACCTGGGACGAGCTCACCAGGGTGGCCATGACGGATATCCGGCTTGCCCTGAGGGCCTTCGCCCTGGGGGACGTGGATTTCGCCGTCGTTGCCGGGAAATATGAACGGGAGTTTGAGGAACTGGACAGGAGAATCCGGCTGCGCCTCGGCGCGGACGCCCTCAACCGCAGGGAGCTCGCTCCCCTCGTGGACTTCCTGTCCCAGATTTTCCTTCTCGTGAAGACATCCCTCGAGATTGCCCGGGGTGAAGCCTACCGGGAAGGTATGGTTCGGAAATAGCCCAGGAGGTGGAGCAGCCCAGTGACCCACGGAAAAAACAACAAGTCCATTCAGGCCTTTCTTTATGCGTCCGACCGGGAACGCATCGTCACCACGGTGATCCGGATGGGGGAGATGGCGGCGGACGCTCTTCAAAATGCGGTGAATGCCCTTTTCAACCATGATGCGATCCTGGCCCAGAAAGTCATCTTCAACGACGACTTCATCGACAGGCTGGAGGAGGCCGTGGACCAGGAGTGCCTCGGATCCATCGCCATGAGAAGCCCCGGCAAGGAAGAGCTCTGCTTTGTTTTCGGTGTCCTGAAAATCATCACAGACCTGGAGCGTATCGGCGACCAGGCGGTGAATATCGCCGAAAAAGCCCTGAAGATACGGAGTGCCACCGCCTTCCCCAAGAAGGACAGGATCCTGTCCATGCTGGACACGGTACTCTCCATGTTCCGCCATGCCCTCGAGGCATTCCGCACCGGCGACAGGGAGGCCGCCTCCGCCCTCTGGAAGCAGGACGACGTGGTGGATGAGATCTACGCCCAGTGCTACGAAGAATTTATCGATTCGGCCATCGCCGGGGCAGCGGGAAACCACGAGGAGGTGGAGCGGGGGGCCGTGGAACTGTGGGCCGCCCGTCACCTCGAAAGGGCGGGAGACCACGTGATCAATATCGCGGAGAGGGTCTATTTCATGGTGGAGGGCAAGTATTTCCCGAGCAGGGAAGAACGGGAAAAGAACAGGAAAACGGATGACAGGACAAATCGATGACAGAAACCCCGGAAGGACGCCCTCGAAACGAGAGCGTCCTTTTTTTCTGACCAATCTTGACAGATGTGGAAAAACGGATATAATTTCCATAGTCAGCATTAGTCAGTAAATCAGGGGGGAGACACCATGAAAAAAGCGGTCGGAATAGATCTTGGAACAACAAATTCAGTCATTGCGGTCATAGAGGGCGGTTCGCCCGAAGTCGTGGCCAACGCCGAGGGAGGGAGGACCACTCCTTCGGTGGTGGCCTTTACCAGGGAAGGGGACAGGCTGGTCGGTTCTCTCGCGAAGCGGCAGGCCACCCTCAATCCTGACGGGACCCTCTTCTCGGTGAAGCGGTTCATCGGCAGGAAATACAATGAAGTGGGGTCGGAGCTGAAGATCGTTCCCTACAAGGTCACCGAGGGGCCCAACGGCGCCGTACGGTTTTCCGTGAACGGAAAGGAGTACGCCCCCGAGGAGATCAGCGCCTCGGTACTGAAAAAGCTCGTGACTGACGCTTCGGCCTACCTGGGGGAGAAGATCACCGACGTGGTCATCACCGTGCCGGCATATTTCAACGACGCCCAGAGGCAGGCCACGAAGGATGCCGGAACCATCGCCGGGCTGAACGTGCTCCGGGTGGTAAACGAACCCACGGCGGCAGCCCTCGCCTACGGCCTGGAGAAGCAGAAGGAACAGAAGATCATGGTGTTCGACCTCGGCGGCGGCACCTTCGACGTATCCATCCTCGACATAGGCGACGGCGTGGTGGAAGTGCTCGCCACGTCGGGAGACACCCATCTCGGAGGCGACGACTTCGACAAGGTGGTAGTGGACTGGATCGCCGACGAGTTCAAAAAGGAGAACGGTATCGACCTCCGGAAGGACAAACAGGCCCTGCAGAGACTCTACGAGGGTGCGGAGAAGGCGAAGTGCGAGCTTTCGTCCCGTGCCTCCACGGAAGTCAGCCTCCCCTTCATTACCGCCGACGCCAACGGGCCGAAACACCTCAGCATGACAGTCACCAGGGCGAAGTTCGACCAGCTCACCGCCCCTCTGGTGGAGCGCTGCGTGGCTCCCGTGAAGGACGCCCTTTCGGCAGCGAAGCTCACGGAAAAGGACATCGACGAGGTGGTTCTCGTGGGCGGATCGACACGAATTCCCGCTGTGCAGGACCTGGTCCGGAAGCTCACCGGCGGAAAACAGCCCAACATGTCGGTGAATCCCGATGAGGTGGTGGCCGTGGGCGCGGCTGTCCAGGCCGGCATAATCAGCGGAGAGATGAAGGATGTGCTGCTTCTGGACGTGATCCCCCTTTCCCTGGGGGTTGAGACCATGGGCGGCGTGATGACGAAGCTCATCGAGAAAAATGCCACCATTCCCTGCAAGAAGGCGGAGATTTTCTCCACGGCGGCGGACAATCAGCCGGCAGTGGACATCGTGGTGCTCCAGGGCGAGCGGGAGATGGCGGCGGACAACCGGATCCTCGGCAACTTCAAGCTGGAGGGTATCCGCCAGGCGCCCCGGGGGCTGCCCCAGATCGAAGTCACCTTCGACGTGGACGCCAACGGCATTCTCAATGTGAGCGCCCGGGACCGGGACACCGGCAAGGAGCAGCGGATCACCATCAACGGATCCACCAATCTCGACACGGCGGAAGTGGAGCGGATGATCCGGGAAGCCCGGGAACATTCCGCCGAGGACCGGAAGAAAAAGGACCTTGCCGAAGCCCGGAACGATCTGGAGGCTTCCGTCTACCAGCTTGAGAAGATGCTGGAGCAGGGCGGGGCGAACGTGCCGGAAAACGAAAAGGCCCGGGCACGCTCCCTGGCGGAGGATGGCAGGTCCGCTCTCGCCAGGCACGACGGGTCTCTCGAATCCCTGAAAGTGGCCGCTTCCGACGTGAAACAGATGATCCAGATCCTGTCGTCCTCGTCCGCCCAGGGGCCGGAACCCCAACCCGCTTCGTCGGCAAGGGAAGACGACAGCGTGGTGGACGCGGAGTTCACCGACGGGTCCGGAGGAGGATGCTGAGGCGTCTGATGCCGTCTCCGTGAGAGACAGGTCCCCAATCCGGCACAGGGCCGGTTTTTCATAGACCGAAGCCTGCGGGCAACTGCAAATTGCCCGCAGGCTTTTTTGCGGTTATACTTGGCTGGAAAATTCCGGAGGTGACCAAATGTCATTGACTTTTACCCCCTTGTCCATAGATATGCGGAATGATTATTCCGCCCTGTTCGATCTCTGTTCCGGCAAGACGTCCGACTATACCTTCGTCAACATCTGGGCCTGGTCCGACGAGCGGCAGTATGAACTGGCCCGTGCCCACGGCCTGTTCTGGCCCCGCATCAACCGTCCCTCACCCGTCCTCTGGGCGCCTGTGGGAAACTGGGAGACCGCCGACTGGGAGCGGATTCTGCCCGACCTTTTTCCGGACGGAGCGGAGTTTCACAGAGTGCCCGAAGAACTTGCGGCTCTCTGGTCCGAACGGTTCGGCGGGCGGATGATACTGGAGGACCAGCGTTCCGAATGGGAATACATCTACTCCGTGGAGGAGCTGATCAACCTCAGGGGAAACCGGTTCCACAAAAAAAAGAATCTCTGGAAGCAGTTCCACAAATCCTATGAATCTACCTATAAAAAACTCTACCGGGAAGACGTGGACGGCATTCTCGAGATGCAGCAGCTCTGGTGCGAATGGAAGAGCTGCGATGACATCCCCGGCCTCCGGGCGGAAAACCATGCCATCTCAAGGGTTCTGAAGAACTGGGACCGCCTTCCCGGCCTGCTGTGCGGCGCCCTCTATGTGGGGGATTACATGGTGGCCTACTCCGTAGGGGAACCCATGACGGAGGACATGGTGGTGGTCCACTTCGAAAAGGGGCTCGCCGACTACAAGGGAGTGTACCAGGCCATCAACCGGGCTTTCCTGGAGCATTCGTGCCCGGATTTCACCTGGGCCAACAGGGAACAGGACATGGGAGAGGAAGGCGTCCGGCAGGCCAAGGAATCCTACAACCCGGCCAGGTTCCTCAAAAAGTACCGCGCGGTCTGGAAAGGGTAGCCCGCCGTCATGCCCGACTGGGAAAAAAGCACCCTCTTCCGTGCCTTCCGGCACAGGAATTTCCGCCTGTTCTACATGGGCCAGATTGTCTCCCTCTCAGGGCTCTGGATGCAGCGGGTGGCCATGAACTGGCTGGTCTACAGGATCACCGGCTCCCCTCTCCTGCTCGGAACGGTGGACTTCATGACCCAGATCCCGGTCCTGCTCTTCGGCTCCTTCACCGGGGCCTTCCTCGAGGGGCGGAACCTGCGAAGGATCATCATGATCTGCCAGACCATCAGCATGCTCCATGCCCTCACCCTCGCCTTCCTGACCCTGAGCGGAATGGTGGAATACTGGCATATCCTCATTCTGGCGGCCATCATCGGCATCTCGGACTCCTTCGAGGTCCCGGCCCGGCAGGGTTTCACCATCCGCCTCGTGGAGGACGAGAAGGACCTGGGCAACGGCATTGCCCTCACATCCACCCTCTTCAACGTCACCCGGCTCGTGGGACCGTCCATCGCGGGGATGGTCATCGCCGTGGTGGGGGAGGGGATATGCTTCCTGATGAACGGCATGGCCTATTCGGCCACCCTCACCGCCCTCTTCCTGATGCGCTTCAGGAAGCCCCTCGTCACGGACCAGGTCCGCAAGAGCGTCCTCGAGGGAATGAAGGAGGGCGTCCGGTACGTTGCCTCCTTCCTCCCCCTGCGGAATTACCTCGGGGCCATTGCCCTGGTGAGCTTCTTCGCCTTCCCCTACATGGTCCTCCTTCCGGTGTTCGCCCGGGAAATTCTCGGCGGGGGGCCCCGCACCCTGGGATTCCTCATGGGAGCCACGGGGCTCGGCGCCCTGGCGGGATCCGTCCGGCTCGCCCTGAGAAAGTCCCCTGTGGGTCTCGGTAAAATCATGGCGGTGTCCTGCGTTCTCCTCGGCTTTTCCATGGCGGCCTTCTCTCTCTCCAGGGTCTTTTATCTCTCCCTGGCCCTCATGGCCTGCCTCGGCTTCTTCATGGTCTCCACCCTGGTTTCCTGCAATACCCTGGTGCAGACCCTGGTGGACGAGGACAAGCGGAACAGGGTGATGAGCCTCTTCATCGTCTGCGCCATGGGCATCACACCCATCGGGAGCCTCAATGCCGGGTGGCTGGCCACCCATATCGGCGCTCCCGCCACCCTCTTCGCCGGCGGGGCAGTCAGCCTCGTCATCGGCCTGCTGCTCCTCCGGGCGTGGCCGTCCATGTGGGCTCTCTCCGAGCCGGTCTACCGGCGGAAAAATCTCCTGTAAGCCCCCTGTGCCCGGACCCTCGGGTATAATAGGGAAGAAGAAAATACCTGATACAGGCATTCCCGGGAGGTGAAGGAAGTGGCGAAAGAACGGGTTCTCATAGTGGGGGGCGACGCGGCGGGCATGTCCGCCGCAGGGCAGATCCGAAAACTGCTTCCCGACGCGGAGATCACAGTCTACGAGCGGAGCGGTTATTCTTCCTATTCCGCATGCGGCATACCCTATTTCATCGCCGGACTCGTGGAGCCGGAAACCAGGCTCGTCGTCCGGACGCCGGAGGAGTTTCTGCAGAAGCAGAACATCGTGGTGAAGGTCCGCCACGAGGTGCTTTCTCTCGATCCTGACGGGGGCACGGTTCTGGTGAGAGACCTGGAGTCGGGAAGGGAATTCCGGGACTCCTGGGACAGGCTGCTTATCGCCACGGGGGCGAGCCCTGCCGTGCCTCCCGTTGAGGGAGCAAAAGCGGAGGGGATTTTTACCCTCAGCACCCTGGAAACCGGCATCGCAGCGAGGCGCTACGTGGACAAATTTCGGCCCCGGCACGCCGTGGTCATCGGAGGCGGCTACATCGGCCTGGAAATGGCCGAGGCCTTCGCCTGCGTCAGGGGAATGAAGGTCACCCTTCTGGACAAGTCCCCCCAGGTCATGAACACCTTTGACGCCGACATGGCGGAACTGATCGCATCCGCGATCCGTGGGATCGGAACGGCCCTCCGCCTCGGCGAAGGGCTGGTGGGCTTCGGCACCGAAGGAGGCCGGATCCGGTCGGTCATCACCGAACACGGAGAAATAGAAACGGAAATGGTCATCATGGGCCTCGGAGTTCGCCCAAACTCGGGACTCGCCGGGGATGCGGGGCTGAAGCTGTCCGTCCGGGATTCCATCTTCGCCGACGAGACCATGGCCACCTCCCGTCCCGGGATCTGGGCCGCCGGAGACTGCGCCTCCACTACCCACCTCATGACGGGGAAACCTTTCTGGGTCGCCCTGGGCACAGTGGCCAACAAGATGGGACGGGTGGCCGGAATTTCCATGGGAGGCGGCCGGGCAGCTTTCCCGGGCGTTTACGGCACGGCCATGAGCAAGCACTGCGGCCTCGAAGTGGCCCGGACCGGGCTGACGGAGAGGGAAGCGGAAGAAAACGGCTTCCGGTCCGTCTCCTCGGTCATTCGGACCAAGACCCGGGCTGGATACTACCCCGGGGCGGAGACCATGCACGTGAAGCTCGTGGGCGAGGAAGGCTCCGGCAGACTGCTCGGCGGACAGATCGTTGGAGGCCAGGGCTCGGCGAAGCGGGTGGACATCATCGCCACGGCCCTTGCGGGAGGAATGACGGTCAACAATCTTCTCGAGCTCGACCTAGGATATGCTCCCCCCTTCTCCATGGCATGGGATCCGGTCCAGATCGCCGGAAGGGAACTGCTGAAAAAAACAGGCGGGGAATGACCCGCCCATCAAGGAGGTAATTTCGTGCTGTCGGAAAAAATCGATGCAATGAAAGATGAACTTGTGGCCGCCATCCAGGAGGCCGTGCGCATCAAGAGCGTGGGAGGCGAACCTTCTGAAGGGGCTCCCTACGGGGAGGGACCGAGGAAATGCCTCGACTGGACCCTCGCCTTCGCGGAGCAAATGGGGTTCCGGACGAAAAACGTGGACAACGTGGCGGGCTGGGCCGAAATGGGCGAAGGGGACGAAATGGTGGCCCTCCTCGGACACCTGGACGTGGTTCCTGAAGGAAAGGGCTGGACGGTGGACCCCTGGGGCGGTGAGCTTAAAGACGGCATGGTCTGGGGCCGGGGTGTCCTGGACAACAAGGGGCCTGTCATAATCGGCCTCTTTGCCGCGAAGGCGATCTTCGACGCCGGGCTGAAGCTGAAGAGGAGAGTCCGGGTCATCTTCGGCACCAACGAGGAGCAGGGCAGCAAGTGCATGAAGCGCTACGTGGAACTGGGGGAAGACCTTCCTTCCGCCGGTTTCACCCCCGACGCCGAGTATCCCATCATCCATGCCGAAAAGGGCATCGTCACCTACACAGTCTCCCTTCCCTTCGCCCCGTCGGGCGAAATGAAGATAACCTCCCTCGAGGGAGGCGTGGCCGCCAATGTGGTCATGGCCGAGGTTACGGCCGTGATCGAGGACTCCAGGACCGAGTGCAGGCAGCGCATCACCGCCGCCGCGTCCGCCTGGAAGGGGCCGGAAGGCAGTTCCCTTTCCTCCGACGATGACGGCAGCAGGGTCACCCTCGTGATGAAGGGCCACCCCGCCCACGGAAGCACGCCCGAAAAGGGAATCAATGCCCTCGCCTGCCTGGCGGATTTCATGGCGGGGCTGAAGCTGAAGGGCGAGCAGGGGGAATTTTTCAGCGCGTTCTCACGGCTCGCGGGTTTCGAGACCGACGGGAAATCCTTGGGCGTCGCCATGGCCGACGAAGTGTCCGGGCCGCTGACGGCCTGTGTGGGCGTGGTGAAGGCCGAGAAGGACCGGGTTTCCTTCACCATCAACATGCGGTACCCTGTCACGGCGAAGGAAGAGGCCGTCACGGGCCCCATCGAGGAGACCTTCAGGAAGAACGGCCTGGCGGTGGAGAAGGTGTCCAAGGCGAATCCCCTGTACATGCCTCCTGAATCCAGGCTCATTCAGGCCCTCCAGAAGGTCTACACTGAAGAAACAGGCCAGGAAGCCACCCTGCTGGCCATCGGCGGGGGCACCTACGCAAAGACCATGCCCAACGTGGTGGCCTTCGGCCCCGTCTTCCCAGGGCAGGACTACACAATCCACGAGGAAGACGAGCGGTGGTCCGTGGAGGACATCATGAAGAACGCCCACATCATGGCGAAGGTACTGGTGGAGCTTGCCCAGGTACGGGAATAGAACGGGAGAAATATGAAGGGGCTGCCGCAGGGATCTTTGCGGCAGCCCCTTTTTTCGTCCTGCGGTCCGGAAGAGTTACTTCAGTTCGTAGGGCCAGGCCATGATGCCTCCCTCAAGGAGGGCCACGTCGTCGAACCCTGCGCCTTTCAGGGTCGCCAGTGCATCCCAGCCCCGGACGGAGATTTTGCAGAAGGCCACGATCTCCCTGTCCCGGGGCAGTTCGCCCGCCCGCTCCCGGAGCTTGCCGAGAGGGATATTCACGAATTCGTAGGGGATGCGTCCCTGGAGATCCAGCTCTCCCGGCGTCCTCACGTCCAGCAGCAGCGGGGGATTGGGTCCCTCCATCCGCTCCCGGAGTTCCTTTGCCTGGTAGGTTTTCACGAGGCCGTCCATCTTGTTCTTCAGGGCGTTGGCCGCGTGGGTGTTCGGATCGAGGGCCGTGGAGAAGGGTGGGGCGTAGGCGAAGTCCCCGTCCGCCAGGAGGTCCACCGTCATTCCCGAGGAGACGGCCGCCACCATGGCGTCAAGGCGCTTGTCCACCACCCCTGTACCCATGATCTGGGCGCCCAGGATGCGGCGGCTCAGCCTGTCCGCCACAAGGCGGATGGTCATGGCGCCCATGCCGGGCATGAAATGGGGCCGGTCAGGCTCTTCCACCACGATGCTCACCGGTTCGAATCCCGCCTCTTTTGCCTGTTTTTCGTCGAGGCCCGTCTTGCCTATGGTCAGGTTGAAGAGCTTCAGGATGCCCGTCCCAAGGACTCCCGAGAAGGGCGTGGCGAGCCCGGCGATATTGTCGGCGATCACCCTGCCCTGGCGGTTAGCCGTGGAGCCCATGGGCTGCCATACGGGCTTTTTCGTGACAAGGTGCCGTGTCTGGACGCAGTCGCCTCCGGCGTATATGGATGGGTCGCTCGTCCTCATCAGCTCGTCCACCACGATGGTCCCGTTGGGGGCGAGCTCCAGGCCCGCGTCCCGGGCAAGACTGGTGTTGGGGCGGATGCCCACCGCAAGGAGCACCATGTCCGCAGGAAGGGAGCGCCTGTCCGTCCTGACTCCGGTGACGACACCGCCCTCGCCGGTGATTTCCGTGACCTTCTCGCCGCCGAAGAAATCGACGCCTTTCGCCTTGACCGCCCTTGCGATCCGGAGGCCGAAATCTTCGCCCACGAGGGCCGGGAGAGGGGTGGAAAGGGCGTCCACCACCGAAACCTTTACTCCCCGTTCCGCAAGGGCCTCCACGACTTCCATGCCGATGAGCCCGGCGCCGATGATGACCGCCGTTTTTATGTTTCCCGACGAGAGGGCCGATTTCATGGCCAGAGCATCGGGCATGGTCCAGAGGGTGAAGACCCTGTTGAGGTCGCTGCCCGGTATGGGGGGGCGGATGGGGGACGCTCCCGTGGCGAGCACGAGGTTATCGTACGGAAAGTTTTTTTCTTCTCCGGTGGATGCGTCGGAGGCGGTGACGCACCTGTTCTCCCTGTCGATCCTGGTGGCGAGGCAGCCTGTGTGGACCGTGACGTTCTTCACCGTCCGGAAGAAGTTCGCGTCCCGGATGATGCCGAGGGGAGTGCAGACCAGGTCCTTGTACTCCTTCACCACGTCCCCCACGAAATAGGGGAAGCCGCACCCGGCGAAGCTGAGGTGTTCCCCCCGCTCGAGCACCGTGATGTCGAACTCCGGGGCCAGCCTGGCTAGCCTGGCGGCCGTCTTGGCGCCGCAGGCCACGCCCCCGATGATGAGCACCTTTTTTCTTTCCATGAACCATACCCCTCCTTTTGGGATAATACCACTATCCCCTATATGGTATTCTTCATGGGGGATTATGTCCAGTCGTCTTCCATCTCGTGGTATGATTCCACGTCGATCTTCCTCTCCTCGCAGAGGGCCCGCACGTCGTCCCCGGATTCGCAGGGGAATTCGCAGGCGAGACCGCAGCTGGAGGACAGTCTCCGCGGAACGGGAACCACCTTTGCCGGAATGTCCTTTTTTCTGCAGGTGCGTTCGAAGAGGAGCGCCATGCTGGTAACCTCGAAGGTGGCGATGCAGCGCAAATTCTTCACCGTCCTTTCTCCGGGGGAAGGCCGGTTCCCCGGAATGCCGATCTTTCTTTCATCCGCCGTTCCCTTTTTTGACACCCGGAAGGTATACTCTTGGAACGGTATTTCCTTCCGGAGGTGGATGGGATGAACTATGTCGCTCTTGCCGTGATACTGGTCCTTGCCTGTATTCCCCTGTTTGCGGGGTCGTCCCGCATCCGCCCCTGCTATCGGGGGTGCCACGGGTGCGGGAAGTGCATGTCCTCCCCGGGAAAGAAAAATACTTCCGGTCCCGAAGGACAGGGATAGGATACTGCCCGTTCTCTCTTTTCGCAACGCAGGCAGCCGCAGCCCCACCGCGGATCGACAGGAGGAGCCGTACAATGAATATTTTCCGTAGTCTTCGAACTATTTTGCTGCTCACGATCCTCTGCCTCCCCGGACCCGCCTCCGGGGCGGCACGGTTCTCCCTGGCCGCCGTGGGGGACGCCCTGATCCACAAGGGGGTGTACGATGCGGCGGTTATCAAGGGCGGGGGGTATGATTTCCGGCCCATGCTCCGCCTCGTGAAGAGCCGTATTGCCCCCCATGACATGGCCTTCTACAACCAGGAGACGATCCTCGGCGGCACAGAACTCGGCCTGTCCACCTACCCCATGTTCAATTCCCCCAGGGAGGTGGGGGACGCCTTCCTCGACGCCGGGTTCAACCTGGTGTCCCTGGCGAACAACCACACTCTGGATAGGGGGGAGAAGGGCGTTCTCGCCTCGCTGGAATACTGGAAAGACAAGAAGGACGCGGTGACCGCCGGAAGCAGCCTGACGGCGGAGAAGGAGAAAGAGATCCGGTTTTTCCGGGTGAACGGCATTTCCTGCGCTTTCCTCGCCTACACCACCGCCACCAACGGCCTGAAAGCCCCGAAGGGAAAAGAGCACTACGTCAGCCTCTACACCCCGGAAAAAGCGAAGACCGACGTGGTCCGGGCCCAGGAAAAAGCCGACGTAGTGATCGTCTCCATGCACTGGGGGAGCGAATATGTGTTCGCCCCCACCGCGGAGCAGAAAAAAATCGCGGAGCACCTCGCCTCTCTCGGAGTTTCCATCGTTCTCGGCCATCATCCCCACGTGGTCCAGCCCGTGGCCATGGTGAAGAGCACCCTCGTGGTCTATTCCCTCGGCAATTTTCTCTCCGCCCAGAAGGAGCTCCACAAGCTCGTGGGCCTGCTCGTCTCCCTTGACGTGGTCAAGACGGAAATGAGGGGAGAGACGCGGATATCCTTCGAGAACGTCACCGGGACGCTGCTGTACAATCCCCGGCGGTCTCCCCTCGGGCGGTACGTGGTGGTTCCCTTCGACATGCTCAGGGAGGACATCCTGAAGGACTTTCCGGCGGTGTATAAAAAGTACGCCGCCATTGTGACGGGCGGCGGAAGGGCCATCTCCATGAGGGCTCCCGCAAAGGCTCCTCCGCCGAAAAGCCGCCCGGCGGCGAAGAAAGCTCCCCGGGGAAAATGAGCCGGAAGCGGAAAGCGGGGTGCGGGGTATTTCCCGCACCCCGCTTTCCGCTTTTCAGGGAAGAAACTCTCCCGCCAGGCGCTCCCGCATTTCCGGCAGGGGAATGGAGTATTCCTCGGACAGCCTCCGGACGTCCTCGAACTCGGGGTTTGCCCTGAGGGTTTCCCCGCCGAGGCGGGCCACCTTGAACCTGACCAGGCCCCAGGAGGTCTCCCGCTCCACGATCTCATGGTCCGTCTTCAGCCGGTCCACGGGGTATTTCCGTAAGCCGAGGGTGGTGGTCTCCCGGAGGAGGATTTCCGCCAGGACTTCCTCTTTTTCGGGAAGGCAGAGGCAGCTCAGGGTCACGGCGGGGCGCCCCTTCTTCATGATCATGGGCGTCGCCCAGACGTCGAGGGCCCCCTCGGCGAAGAGCCTCTGCATCACCGGCCCGTAATACTGGGGGTTCATGTCGTCGATGTTCGTCTCGAGGACGACCCCCCGGTCCCGCCGGAAGACGTCCTCGCCGCTCCCGCCCGGAGTGTCCACGATCACGGCCCGCACCATGTTGGGGATGTCGCTGTCACGATCGCCGAGCCCCTTGCCCGATGCGAGGACTTTTCCCGCCGGCAGGGGGCCGAACTCACCTGCCAGGCACCGGACCAGGAGTGCCCCGGTGGGGGTGACCCGCTCCATGGGGGCTCCTTCGGCGTAGACGGGGATCCCCTCCAGGAGTTCCATGGTGGCCGGTGCGGGAACGGGGAGAATGCCGTGGGCGCACTTTATGGTGCCCGACCCCACGTTGAGGGGGGAGGAGACCGTCTTTTCGATGCCCGCCATCTCCACCAGGACGAAGGCGCCGATGATGTCGGCGATGGAGTCGATGGCCCCAACTTCGTGGAAATGGACATCCTCCGGGGTGGTGCCGTGGACCTTCGCCTCCGCTTCGGCCAGAAGGCGGAAGGCCGCGGCGCTCTGCTCCTTCACCCGGGGGGAGAGGGGGCTCGCCCCGATGATGGCGAGGACGTCGGAAAGCCCCCGGTGGGGGTGATCCTCAAGGTTGAGTATCGATACCTTCGTGCCGGCTATACCGCCCCTGCTTCCCCGGCTGATGGAGATTTTCAGCCGGTCATCCGCTCCCGGTCCGTGGTGATGGTGGTGATCGTGGTGATCGTGGTGATGATCGTGGTCATGGTCATGTCCGCCGCCGGGAAAGAGGACGATGCTCTCCATGGTTTCGAGGAAGGTTTTCCTGTCCAGTCCGAGGTCGAGCAGCGCTCCGAGAAACATGTCGCCGGCGATGCCGGCGAAACAGTCGAGATACAGGGTCTTCATCAGATTCCTCCGGTTTTCGCCTCCGGCCGGGTGAGGCCGTTTTTTCCCATTCTATCATTCCCGGGACAGAAAAATGGAGGCGGAGTGTGCTATCCTTACAAAGATAGTTTGTGACAAAAAAGGAGGATCCGTCCATGTCCGTTCGCCTCGAGGAGAAGATTGCGCACAGGTTTGCCGGGGATCCGTCCCAGCGGGTATTCTGGTGGAAGGGAGCCTGGGAAGATGCCGCGGAGACGGAACGGAAGACCGCCCTCTGCGCCGAAACACTCCGCCTGGGAGGATTCCAGCCGGGCAGCCGGCTCGCGGTGTTTCTGCCCAACAGCCCGCTGGTGCTCCACCTGTCCATGGCGGCCTGGCGTCTCGGAGGCACCATCGTCCCCCTGAACCCCAGAGGAGGCACGGAGTGGATCCTGAAAATACTCCATCACGTGGATCCCTTCGGCGTGGTCCTCGGTGAAGGAATGGAAGCCCTTACGGAGGCGGTCCGTGCGGAGGGGATACCTGCCGTGGAAGCGTCCCCCGACGGAACAATCCCTCCGTTCACGGGACGACGGGACCGGGCGGAACAGGATCCCGGCGTGGCGGTGATCTTCGCCACCTCCGGCACCACGGGAGCCCCGAAGGCGGTGCCCCTGACCCACGAAAACCTCTACGACAACACGAAGGGTGTCCACGAAACGGTGGAGGGGTTTGACAGGGGACGGGTTCTCATGAACGTGCTGCCCAACTTCCACTCCTTCGGCTATACCGTCTGCGGCGTCCTGCCCCTTGTCTGGGGACTCCCCGAGGCTCTTCTGCCCGGCTTTCTTCCCCTGAAGAACCTCTTCGAGGGACTGAGGGAATCACGGACGGGCATTCTCATCGCCGTTCCCACCATGCTTCCCTTCCTTCTCGGCGTGGCGTCCAAGGGGGAGTCCCTGCCCCCGGAGCTGCGCTATATCCTCACGGGCGGGGGCAAGCTGGATCCGGGCCTTGAAAAGCGCTTCCGGGACCAGCTCGGCGTCATCACCTTCGAGGGGTACGGCCTGACGGAATGTTCTCCCGTCGTTTCGAGCAATCCCAGCGATGCCCTCCGGAAGACCGGCACGGTGGGGCCCGCCCTGCCGAGCTACTCGGTGGAAGTCCGGAACAGCGAAGGAAAGGCCCTCCCGAGAGGGGAAGAAGGCGTCCTCTGGCTGAAGGGCCCCTCCGTCGCCCGGGGATACTTCAGGGATCCCGTCCTCTCGGCGGAGCGCTTCAAGGACGGCTGGCTGAACACCGACGACATGGTGCGGGTGGACGAGGACGGATACATCACCATTCTCGACCGGGTGTCGGACATGATCATCGTGGGCGGATTCAACGTCTATCCCCAGGAGGTGGAGACGGTGATCAAGGAACTTCCCGGCATCAGGGAAGCGGTGGTCATCGGCGTGGAGAATCCCGTCAGCGGAGAAGTTCCGGTGGCCTTCATCATCAGGGAGGAAGGGGCCGAGCTCGAGGCCGGAACGGTGATTTCCCACTGCAAGGAGAAAATGGCCCACTTCAAGGTGCCCCGGAAAGTCCAGTTCGTCACTGAACTGCCTCTTTCTGCTGTGGGGAAAGTTTTGAAACGGAAGCTCAGGGAACAGATGGTGCGGGAACGGTAGAACAAAGCGACGAAAAGTCAGCCTCCCCGGAGCTCCGGGGAGGCTGACCGGCCTGCAGGGGCAATGGTTCAGTAGATCTCGATGTCCATGTCGTGGGAGGCTTTTTTGTCGTTGGAGCGGTCGGTAGCGACAAAGCCCAGGGTGTATTTTCCCGGGGGAAGCTCCGCCAGGTCGATATTCACCGTGAAGAAAAAGTCCCTCCAGGGGCTTTTCACGATAAGGTCGGAAGTCACCACGTCTTTCTGCTCGATACCCACGTTTCCCTTGTCGTCCTTCACCAGGAGGTCGAGGCTGAGGTGGACCTCGTAGGCGTTGTCCTTCTTCAGGTTCTGGAAACCGTCGATTTCGAGGTAGACCGAGATCCTTGACCCCTTCTCGAAGCGGGAGGACTGCTCCTCGGTGTACATTCCATATCCTTTCACTTCCCTGACGAAAAGTCCCTTCAGAAAGGAAAACTCCGAAGCTGAGGCAGCCAGGGGAGGAAGTGCTGCGAGGAAAAGAGGAAGCAGGAAAAGGACAATGCAAAGCCCCGCAAGGACCGTTCCCGGCCGGGAAGGAAGGCGGCGCGATCCGGGTGCATGGTTCGGCGAAAGCGTCACTATTGAACAACCCCCTAAATGAATATATAAAAGACCTTATGCATTATAGTCTATTTTACCGCAGGAGGTCGAAAGTAATTTAACTTCAGGGGCCCCTGGGGAAGGCAAATGAGCCCTGAGAACCAGCGAAAGGAAGTACTAAATGAGAAAAAAATCACCTGAAGTGGCATCAAACCAATTCCTGGATCTTGATTCCGACTGGGACGACGTTCTCGCACCCGGCACCGGGGACAGGAGCCACCGCCCTTCCGGCAAGGACAGGCTTCGGGGGCATTTCGACGGGGCTTCCAGGGGGAACCCCGGTGAAGCCGGGGCCGGGGCTGTGCTTTTCGATGAATCGGGTGCCCCCGCCTGGGAGTGCGCCCGGCCCCTGGGCAAGCGGACCAACAACGAGGCGGAATACCTCGCCCTTCTTCTGCTGCTCGAAGAAGTGGAGCGCCGCGGAATTTCCGCCGACATCCTGGGAGACAGCCAGCTCGTGGTGAACCAGGTGACGGGCCGGTGGAAGATCAACGAACCCAGGCTGCGAGAGCTTGCTGACCGGGCGATGGATCTGCTGAGACGGACGAAAAGCAGCATATCCTGGGTTCCCAGGGATCAGAATGCCGCGGCGGACCGTCTTTCCAACATCGCCCTCGACGGTCCGAAGGAACCGCCCCGCTCCTCCCGTGAACGCCCCGCTTTCGACCCTGACAGGCTGGAACGGGTCACCGATTCCATTCTCATTGCCCACGGAACGGAGGACTACGCGGTGGACCTTCTTCACAGGGCATGCACCTGCCCCGCCTTCCAGCGGTCGAGACAGTGCAAGCACCTGGATGCGGCACTTGTACGGTTTGGAAAATAAGCCCTTTTACGCATCAGCCTCCCCTTTCTTTCTGTTATGCTGTGCCAAGAAATAGCAGCCTGGAAATGGAGGGATGTTCCAGTGAAAAATGCAGCGGTTCTGGCCCTTTTGATCTTTTCAGCCCTGATATCCTCTGTGACTGCCGGAACGGCCGAGGCATGTGCCGCCTGTGACGACGACGACGGGGCGGTAGTCGCTTTTGTCCCGGTGGGAAAGGGCAGCTACGGAGGGGTCAATGACCGGCGGTTCGTGGTGGTGAAGGACGAAATTGAATGGAAGGAACTGTGGGGCGAGATAAACGGCAACGTGCTTCCCCTTCCCCCCCTGCCTGAGATCGATTTCTCACGACAGGTCCTTGCGGCCGTCTTTCAGGGGCTCAAGCGGAGCGGAGGCTATTCCATATCGGTGGAGGCCATCATCGAAACAGGCGACAGGGTGACCGTTTCCGTCCGCGAACAGGAACCGGGGCCCCAGAATCTCGTCACCATGGCCCTTTCCAGCCCCTGGGAGGTTGTGGCCTTCCCTCTTCCCCAGAAACCGGTGCTTTTCACCTCCATTCAGTAGACAGCGGGTAACAGAACATAAAAAGAAGCGACCGGCCCCGGCCGGTCGCTTCTTCGTGCTTTTCTCTGTTTACCCCGGGTCGCCCTTTACTTTCGGACGAGCAGGAGCAGGGGCAGAAGGAAGAGCAGGGACGGAATTCCCGCCACGCTGCACCCGCCCCCGCCACCGGAGTCACCGTCAGGCACGGCGGCCCCCAGAGACCGGGCCAGGTTCAGCCTTCCGCCGGTGGAAACCTTGCCGCTCAGGGAGGAAAGACGATCCACTCCGCCCAGGATCCTGGACCGGATCCGGTCCATGGATTCTCCCGGGAACTGGGACGACACGAGGGCCGCCGCCCCGGTGACGAAGGGTGTGGCCATGGAGGTGCCGGAACCGGACATGTAGCTCCAAACCCCTCTGCCGATCCCCACGTCGTCGATCTCGACCCCCCCGTACCCTGTGGAAGAGAGTCCCGTCTCAAAGACAAACCGGAACCGGAACCGGTCCGTCCTGAAGGTACCCGGAATCGGCGTGGAGAAGGAGGTCCACTCGTCTCCGCCTCCTGTGAAGCTGTGGACCGTGGTCCAGGTTGTTCCACTGTCGGGGGAGAACTCGAGACGAAGGAAATCCGCCCCGTTTTCCAGATCCGGACGGATCTCCATGCCGAACACGAGAGGTTCCGTTTCCCGGCCTGAAAGGTCGATATCGTCCCTGACGGTCAGGTAGGTTTTCTGGTTTCCAATGGTATGCTGCTCCGGCCCGTCGGTCCAGACTTTCGTGGGGCGGCCGTCCCTCGTGGAGTCTACGATCATCCAGTGGATCTGCGGTGAATAATGCTCCGCGGAGGTCGTCCATTTCCCGTCCCCCGATTCCATGTCGTCGAAGAAGATGTCCCCCGCCGACGGGGTGTACGAAGGGGTCCACGTGCTCCAGATGTCGGTCCCCGGAGCGGCCAGGTGGACGGACGTCCTCCCGTAGTTCGAAAAGTCGGAGAGGGCGTCATTTCTGTCCGTGGACGCCACGGAGATGATGTTCGGAAGGCCGTAGGAGGCCGGATATTCAGGGCTCTGGTCGTTGTCCGTGGCGTAATTGCCCGCCGCGGCGACGAAAAGGATCCCCGCGTTTCCCAGGTCCTGGATGGCCTGTCTGGCCTCGCCGCTGAACCCCGGTCCTCCGTAGGATGCGTTCACCGCCACGATGTCCACCCCTTCCCGCTTTTTCTGCAGGATCCACGCATAGGCTTCCAGCTCGTCTGAAGTTTTTCCCGTTCCCTGGGAATTAAAAGCCTTGACCGCCATGAGCTTCACGTTCCACGCCACCCCGGCGGTGCCGATGCCGTTGTTTCCCTTCGCGCCGATGATCCCCGCCACGTGGGTGCCGTGGCCGTGGTCGTCCTCGGGGTCGTCGTTGTCGTACACGCAGTTCCGGCCGTGGATGCCTCCCGGGCCCGTCCAGAGGTTGTCCTTCAGATCCTCGTGGTTTTTTGTGATGCCGGTATCGATAATGGCGACGACTTTTGTTGTCAGGGCCGAGGTGCGGATTCCCCAGGCTGTGGGGGCGTCAATGTCGGCGCCGGCCCTGCCGCTGTTCTGCCCCGTGTTGGAGAGCCCCCACTGGCTGGAAAAACGGGGGTCGTTGGGCGTCACGGGGGACAGGATGCGCAGGATGTAGTTCGGTGAGACTCTCTCCACGCCGGGGTCGGACGAAAAGCTGCGAAGAAGCTCTTCTGTGGACTTCCCGGGGATTTTCACGACCGCCACGGTTTTTCCCCACTCACGGGAAAGGCCGCTGATCTCCTGTACCGAGCCTCCGCCGGCGCCTGCGGCCTGAAGGCTGGAATGTTCCTGAGGGGTGCGCCAGGTGACGATCACCTCTCCCTCCACCCATATCGGTTCCTTTTCTCCCGTTCGTTTCCCTTCTCCTCCATCGGCGGGAAAGGATGCAAAAAGAGCAAGGCACAACAACAGCAGGACTCCCGTGGCGAATCTTTTCATCAGTCTCTCATCTCCTGACGGTGTGATGACCGGAACATGGATGGACTGTTTCTACCACATTCCGGTGCAGGTGTACATGGGGATTTCCTGACTTTTCCCCGAAAGGTTTCTTCAGCGGGAAAAGCAAAGGGGAGCCCGAAAGCTCCCCGGAAGAACGGAAGCACAGCCCGGCGAAAAACCGTCAATACCGGGCGTCAGCCTCTCTTCTTCAGCGCTTCCTCCATCCTGTCCATGGCTTTCCCGAGGTCTTCCATGGAAAGGGTGCAGGCGATGCGGATGTGCCCGGCTCCGCTCGCGCCGAAGGCGGTGCCGGGGATGACCGCTACCTTGCCCGCCTCGAGAAGCCACCACGCGAATTCCTCGTCGGTCATGCCCGTCCCGGAGATGTCCGGGAAAAGGTAGAAGGCTCCCTTCGCTTCAGGGCAGGACACTCCCGGCATGGCGTTCAGCCGTCCTGCGCAGTACCGGACCCGCTTTTCAAATTCCGCCGTGCGGGCCTTCACCTTTTCGTCCTGGGTCGCCAGGGCAAAGGCGCCGCCCTTCTGGGCCAGGGTGTTGACGCCGAAGGTCTGGGAGACCGACAGGGTGGTCATCACCTTCAGCAGTTCCGCCGGGCCCATGGCGTAGCCGATCCGCCAGCCGGTCATGCAGTGGCTCTTGGAGAATCCTCCCACGGTCATGGTGCGCTCTTTCATGCCCGGAAGGGACGACAGTGGAATGTGCTTGCCGGAGTAAATGAAGGCCTCGTAAATTTCGTCGGAGATGACGAAAAGATCGTGCCGTACCGCCACGTCGGCGATCTCCAGGGCCTGCTCCATGGTCAGCACCCCTCCCGTGGGGTTGCAGGGGGAGTTGACCACCAGGATTTTTGTCCTCGGCGTCACCGCCTGTGCATAATCCTCCGCCGTGGGGAAGAATCCGTTCTCTTCCCTGGAAGGTACGGGCGCCACAACGCCGCCGTTGTTCTCCACCTGCTGGAAGTAGGCGGAAAAGCAGGGCTCCGCCACCAGAACCTCGTCGCCGGGGTTGAGCATGGCCTGGAAACAGAGGTGGGGAGCCTGGAGCCCTCCCACGGTGAGCAGTATGTCCGCGGGGTCCGTCTCCAGTCCGTGATGGCGCTTCCAGTAGGCGGCTATTTCCTTTCTCAGATCCTCGAAGCCCTGGAGGGGAGGGTAATGGGTACACCCTTCCCGGGCGGCTTTCGCCGCGGCGTCGACGATCTCCGGCTCGGTGTGGAAATCCGGTTCGCCGAAGCTCAGGTTGATCAGGCCCTCCACGGCCGAGGCGGCCTGGAATATTTTGATCATGGACGAGGGCTGGAGCGAGGCAAAACGGCGCGCAATTTTTACTGTTGACATGGAATGTCCTCCTTGCTGGTTATCTTTCGGCATCGCTTCTTTTCGCTGATATGATACATCACCGGGGAGCGGGCCACAACACCCGTCCTTTTCGCTCTGAAAGGCCGGGTGGGACGTCCGGCCGGGAGAGACTGTTCCAGGGGCGACTCCGTTCCGCCGGCGGAAGAAATGCGGGAATGGCAGGGTATAGGGGCAAAATGTATATATTGCGAAAAATAAATAAGTGCCGTATGATTCCCAAAAGTCAGACCCCTGTTTCAATGCGGAAGAATCACGGTCAGTCCCTTATCCTTTTTTCCTGGAGAGTGAGCAAGATGTTGAAGGAAGCGAAGCGGAACGTATTTCGGGCTGTTCCGGCGGCGATTCTTCTGTCCCTGTTTCTCGGAGAGCCCCTGTACGCTGTTCCTTTATGGGTGTCTCCCCCCGGTGGGGGGGACGGCAGCTATGCCGTGACGGTCCCCGCGGAGGGAAAGCATTCCGACGCGGATCCCGGAGGAGACTCGGGGACTGTCCGGGCGGTACCTCCCGCCGTGGGGCCGAACACGGATGCCCCCGGTTCGCGGAAGGTTCCCACCGCCGACTGGTGGACCCCCCTGGCGTGGCTCGATCCCGCGGACCTGCCCGACCCTGCGGCCCTTCCATCCATGAGGGGCCTTTCATGGCAGGTCTTCAGCGAACCCCTGGTTTTCCAGCCCCAGAAGGGCGGAGTTGCGGTATCACTCAACATTCCCGACAGCCGGAGAGCGGCCGTCAAAGGAGGCATCCTCACGGCCGGGGAAGGCTTCATGCTCGAGGTGGTGGGTGACGATGCCCACGGAGGAAAGGGAATTTCCCCCTATTTCAACGCCTTTTTCGACCAGGACATGTATCTCGGGTCCACAGAGGCCGGGTGGAATTCAGCTTCCTTCGGGCAGGTGAAGGTGACGGGGTGGAGCGACTGGTTCGTCAACTTTTCACTGACGTCCGCGGCACCGGCGGAGCGGCTGGACGTGACCGCCGGGGCCGGATCACCCTTCCTCCTTGTGAAGACCCAATCGGGAAGGCCCCAGGTGACCTTCCGGACATGGAACGTGGGCAAGGTCATTCCTCTCCAGGGCGCGAGCTTTTCCCTCAACGCCGGGCAGGCTTTGGCTCAGGCCGTTCCTTCGGCTGCCTTCGCCGTGGTCAACAAGGTGCCCTACGGAAAACCCCAGGCCCCCGCGGATGCCAAGGAATACGCCACCTACACCGTCTACGCCGTCTTCGGTCCCTCCGGGTCGACATGGCAGCTCAAGGATACCCAGTACAACTCCGAAATTCGGGGGCCCTTTCCAGCCTGGACGGCCTCTCATGCCTACTTGCCGGGAAACCCTGTCGAACCCTCGGCAGCCAACGGCTTTTTCTACACCGCCAACGGGGCGGGGACCAGCGGGGCGTCGGAGCCCGCATGGCCCGCGTCGGCGGGGGGAACCGTGACGGACGGCACCGTCACCTGGACGGCCAACGCCAAGGAGCTGCGGAACGTCCTGAACACGGCGGAATGTTCGGCGGGAACCTATTATGCCGTGGCGGTCTTGCCCTATCCATGGGGCAAGGGTATCTACGACGAGCCGGACGAGCAGAAGGTGAAGGACCTGCTGGCCCATTTCGCGGGGCATGCCTTCGCTGAAGTCACCGACACCCGGGTAACTCCGGGATACGCACCCCAGTCGGACGGCCACGACATCACCGTGACCTGCGCCTACACCACCGCCCCCGTGGGCACGGAGTCACCTGCGGCAGGGGGTCCCCTTCGGGCAATGTACCCCCACCAGTACCTGGGCCAGTCCCGGGTGAACATCCTTGACCAGTCGATGAATCAGGTCTCCTCCGCTTCATGGCGGACGGGGTGGCACTGGCCGTCTTTGAAGGGCCCTCTGCTCCTGGCCTCGGGGAATTCCTTCGTGAACGTCCTTGAAGTCCCCCCGTGCCTTCCCGCTCCCATAGACGCCCCTGACCGCCAGAAGGCCGACCGCATGACTGCGTACCTCCGCCAGGCGCTGGATTCGCAGAATCCCCGGTTTCTTTCCCAGGGGAGCTATTTCGGCGCCCAGCAGATGTACCGCCTGGCCATGCTCCTCCCGGCGGCGGAAATGATCCGGGACACGGCCTCCAGGCCGGCGGACGCGGACCAGGCTGCCAGGGAGATGTACACCGCCGTGTCGGAATCCATGGCCGGCTGGCTGAAAGCCACGAAGGACGGCACTGCCCTCAAGAACGCGGCACAGCACCTCTTCTACTACGATTCCAGGTGGGGCGCCCTTCTCCCGACCCCCGAGGACGGATTTGCGGCGGACAGCCTGCTGAACGACCACCATTTCCATTACGGCTACTTCATCAAAATAGCGGCCGAAATCGCCCGGTGGGAAAAGACCCACCCGGATGATCCTGCCAACAGGGGGTGGGCATCCTCCTACGCCCCCATGATACGGATGCTCATCAAGAACATTGCCAACACGAGCCGCGAAGGGAGCGGAGCGGATCCCGACTTCCCCTTCCTCCGCCACTTCAGCCCCTATGCGGGGCACTCATGGGCCAGCGGCTCGTCGAGGGGCAACCAGGGAGGGCAGCAGGAGTCCACACCCGAGGCCATCCAGGCCTGGGGCGCCATACTTCTCTGGTCGCAGCTCAACTATCCCGAGAACGGGGAGAACGGTGACCTGGAGCGGTGGGCGGCTTACATGTTCGCCTCCGAGGCGAGAGCGGCGGAATTCTACTGGTTCGGCCTGACCGATGACGGGGACTTCAGGCCTCACCTGAGTTTCCGGCAGTATTCGGTGAAGTCCGACGCCGTTCCCAAGCCCTATGTGCCCTCCATGGTCTCCCAGGTCAACCAGAACGAAATGACGTACCAGACGGACTTCGGGAATCCCCCGCTGCTGAAGCTCGGAATCCAGATACTTCCGTTTACGGGGTCGTCCCTGTACCTTGGTTCCACGCCCGGAAACGCGGACGCTATCGTTTCAGGCTACCTGGACAACGACCTGCCGAAACTGGCCGACGGCGGCACATCCCCCAGCAACAGGGACAAGCTGCTCATGCTCCAGGCCATGACGGCGAGGTACACCGCCGACCCGAGAGCCCTCATCACCCCGGCCGGAGGAGGAGCCTTGCCCCTTGACTCGTGGAAAATGCAGTGGGAGATCCCCACTCCGGCCTTCAACAACCTGATCCTCCAGGACACCTCCCGGGGCGCCGTATACTGGTGGATCGACACGCTTCTTGCCCACGGCGTGCCCCACCACTGGGAAAACGACGCGAACCACACGTCGGCGGCAAGCTTCCTGGACGGACGGGGCGGCAGGGTGTATACGGCCTACAACCCGGGAGAGTCGCCCCTGCTGGTGACCTTCGCCGACGGAAATACCCTGGAGGTGCCCCCCCTGGCCTACGCTCATGAAACATCGGACGGGGCGGGGGGAGGGTGCACTGCCGGGGCATTCAATCTGACGGGGCTCGTGCTTTTTCTTCCGCTGCTGCTCCTGCTGAGGGAACGGAACCGCTGATTTCCGTAGTGAAGAGGCCGCGGTGCTGGTTCCCCGATGGTGTTTTGGGGCAAAGGAAATGATTTTTCCGGGACTGTCCCGCAGAGTGCCCTTTCTTTCAGATTTATTTGTTTTGCTTGACAGGTGAAACCGGCCGTTCTAAGATTATCCGCATCTTTTCCGGTCCGGGACCCGTTCCGGAAAATCCGCGGATACTGTTAACGGGCTGAGATAGCGGAAGCCGGCCTTTCTCCTTCATGACAATGTTCATGCCGGCATTATTGTCACTGCTCCTTCCGGGAGGGGCAGCGGTCAGCCATGAAAGGGAAAGAGTACACATCCTGTCAGGGAGGGGATTTATGATGGAGAACGAGAAAAAAGGCGGTCCGCTGAGTTTTTTCATGAACTACGGATGGTACAAAAAGTACCTGCTGCCGGGATTTATCGCCCAGTCGGTGCTTGTTGCCGGCGGCTACGGCACAGGAAGGGAACTGGTTGAGTATTTTGGCCAGTATGGTCCTACCGGGGGGCTCATGGGCATGGGGCTGACCTTTGTCCTCTGGGCGGCGCTCTTCGCCCTGAGCTTTGAATTCGCCCGGGTGTTCAAGGCCTACGACTACCGGACCTTCTTTGAAAAGCTCATCGGCCCGGGGTGGGTTATCTACGAAATTGCCTTCATCGTGCTCCTCTGCCTCATCATGGGAGTGGTCGGCGCAGCCTCCGGAAGCATCCTGAGGGATTCCTTCGGCCTTCCGCCTCTCGTCGGCTCGGGTATTTTCCTCGTTTTCGTGGCGTACCTCACCTACAGCGGAAGCAAGACCATCGAAGTGGCTCTTTCCTGGTGGTCTTACCTCCTGTACGTCGTCTTCGCGGTATTTCTCTACCTTGGGTTCTCCAAATTCGGTGACGCCATCTCCGCCAATTTCGCGGCGGACACGGTGAAGCCGGGGTGGCAGATGGGCGGGTTCAAATACGCCTTCTACAATATTGCCGTAACGTCCACGGTGCTCTTCTCGCTGAACTATCTCGAAAGCCGGAAAGAGGCGGTTATTTCGGGCATAATGGCGGCCTTCATCTGCATCCTTCCCGGGGTGTTCTTCTATATCGTCATGACGGGATTCTACCCGGACGTTCTTTCCATGGAGATCCCCTCCAACGGCATCATCGCCCAGCTTGGGGTGAAGTTCCTTCTGCCCGTCTGGCTTATCGTTCTCTTCGGAACCATGATCGAGACCGGGGTCGGGTTCTTCCACTCCATCAACGAGAGGATCAACGCCACCCTTCTTGAAAAAAGAGGAGTCGGCATGAGCAAGGCGGCCAGGGGCGCCGTGGGAGCCTTCCTCGCCCTGATGGGACTCTTCATTTCCAATTTCGGCCTGATCGGCCTGATAGCCCAGGGATACGGCACCATAAGCTGGGTGTTTTTCGGCCTCCAGGGAGTCGCCCTCTTCACGCTGGGCCTCTATAAGCTCTCCAAACAGGGACAGTAGTATCAGCTGCTTTTTCGGACGTACGAAAAGAAGCCCCTCCGGTGAAAACCGGAGGGGCTTCTTTACTGGAATCACAAGGAGGCGATCCGCCGGAGGAACTCGTCCAGCTGCCCCGGAGACGGAACCCGGAGCCGCGCCGATCGTTCATCCAGGTCGAAGAACCCCGATCCCGCTTCGCAGGAGATGCCCGCCGCCGCCAGCCCGGCCGCGAGGTCGCCAGACTCCCGGGTCAGGAGACAGATGGGAACCCTGGGGTCCGTCTCCGCAACGGAAAGGTCTTTTTTCCCCCCCAGAACGGCGGTCATCTTCTCTTTGGCCGTCCGGACGTACGTCCTCGTTTCTTCAAGAAAGGAACCGTCCTGCAGAATGGCCTCCGCCAGAAGGGAGTCCACAGTCCCGACGGCGAAAGGCGGCTGGAGTGTTCTGAATGCCGCCGCAAGCTCGGGACTTCGGGAGACGGCGAAGCCCACCCGAAGCCCTGCGCCGCCCTGCCCCTTAGAGAAGGACCGGCATGTGATGACGTTGGGCAGATCGATGGATGCCGCGGATTCTTCGTCGGGCAGAAAGTCTCCGTATGCCTCGTCGATGATGACCCAGGTTCCCCTCTCCATGGCCTCCCGGGCAAGCCGTTCCGCCGAACCGAGGGAAATTGCCTGTCCAGTGGGGTTGTTTGGGCGGTCAAGGTAAATCAGCGGGTGTCCCTGCACGGTCAGCCGCTCCAGCATGGCGGAGTCGATGGAGAAGTCCGGGCCTCTCAGCCGGAGAGGCTTGTAGAAAGCGCCGGTGAAGAGCGCCTGCAGAACGGCGTCGGTGAACTGCGGGGAAATTCCGGTAAAGGATGCCCCGGGGCCGAGAAGAAGCCGTGACAGAGTGACGAGGACGCCCATGGATCCTCCGCCGACAAGGATCTGTTCCGGAAGGACCTGCCAGGAGACGTATTTCGAGGCGATGGTTTTTTTCAGGTTTTCCGGTTCCGGCTGGGGGTAGCCGGAGACGGAAACGTCCTTCAGCCCTTCAAGAAGCCGGCGGACGGATGGAGGCGTCCCCAGGGGGTTCGTTCCCAGGGCGCAGTCGATAATCTCGATCCCTTCCGGGTACACGGGCGGGCGGGCAGATGCGTATCCCTGCTGTCCCGTTGACAGATGCCGGTGCTGCAGTTTCCCTTTCCACATGCACAACACTCCTCGATTTCCCCGCGGGGTTGTTTTTTTAGTTGTTAAGTGCCAATACATCGTAGACTGATTTTTGTGCCAGGACATCGTTTACAAAAGTTTTTCTTGCGATAGTTTTGATTTCGCTTCATCTTCATGGGTATCCTAATATTACCGAGGTGGAACCCATAAAAAATAAGGATGAGCAGCAGAGAAATCTGGCCGTTCAACGCTTTCAAAACGGTGAAAAGCCTGAATCCATCTGCGCTTCAGTCGGCAAATCGAGAGCCTGGCTCCACAAAGGGCTATAACACCAGGAGCACCGTGACAACGAAGAACTATGGAACAAGGACACCTCCCGGCGTCCGAAAAACTGCGCCAACAGAACGCCTGATGAAATCGAGGAGATCGTGAAGCTTGTCCGTCTCAACCTCTACAACAAAGAAGTCTTCTGCGGTGCTCAGGCTATCCTCTGGGAGCTAGAGGATAGCCTGAGCATTTCGCCCCTTCCGTCGTTCCGCACCATCAACAGGATTCTCGCGCGGAACGAACTGACCCATCGAAGAACGGGGCGCTATTCCCCCAAGGGAACTCCGTATCCGGCTCTTCCTTTCGCCGGGTTCAACGACACCCATCGGTAGTGTCAAGAGTTTTTCGCAAAAGTTGAATTCAGACAAGGGGGTGCGGACGCTTCCCTATACGGAGAACATCCGTTCTTGTGTCTTTGAGTACTCAGCGATATGCGATCTTCATCCTGATCAATCGCTTTTGTTCGCTTATATCGATCGTCAAAAGAAACTTTTCCTCCCCGCCCGAGACCATCACTCCATGCTTTTCGTCCATTCCAGGTGCCTCAACGATCTCGCTTCGCGGCTTCACATCTTTCCGCCGCATCATTTCCACTTTGTTTGCCATGTATTTGAATACTTGTTCTTTATCTTTTAAAATACATTCACTTTTGCCATCATCATCGACTAAATATATTTCTGCCTCAGGTTCCATTCCAAAATAGAATTCGCTACTATCAAAACTTAAATTACTAAAACATTCGCTGATCAAATCTAACCATTCAGATTCTTCACGTTCTAATTGAATCGGCTTAAAGTCAATATCATCGTACGGCATTTTGGAAACAGGAATCTTGTCCAGTCTGAAACGGTAATTTTTATTAGTGCAAGTTTCTATTTCTTTTATTTTCCCCTCTATGTCTCTGTTTATTAACAAAAATCCATTATAATTATCAGTTTCAGGCGTTGCAAGGACTACACATCTCCTGCCCAATGGATACTTCTGAACACCGTCCGGGTCGTTTTCTATCTTCGCCAAGGTCCCCATATAGGAATAATACCTAAGTCCCTTTTCCCGAACTTCTCTATCGATTTGAGCGTTGATCCCTTTCAGGGTATGGATGATCTGGGCTGGACCGACCGCATTCTTGTATATGGCGTTCTCGGAAAGCGCCCCGGTCATCCTTTCGAAATCTCCATGCTCAATACAGCTCCTCAGCAGCCGTAATTCGTTTTCCTCGTCGTAGACGGCACCCGACTGGTAGTCGTCCAAGGCGACGTCACCGGAGATGACGCAGTACGTCTCGACGATGCTGCCTTTTCGGATGAGAGATCGTTCTTCGGGAATCACAAAATCGGCAGTATGCGCAATATCGATAGGTCCGTACGGGGTGTCGACCGTGACACAAAAGAAATTCTCCTCGCTTCCTTCAACGGGGACTTTATATTCTTCAACCGCCGCAACTTTTCCCTTGAGAATCGAGACGTCCTTGTTCGCTTCATCCTCGCCGAACAACCCTATCGGGAACACGCCTTCGCTCAATACCAACTTCTTGCCCATTACCGTTTCCATATTCGAATCGTCACATTTCGAATCATCCTGAAAGTAATGTATCAACAGCGGGAAGGCACAGACCTGCATGCGGACTACGTCGTCTTTCAGGAAACTCGGTATCACGTCGGCATGAATGATATTGATCGGAATCAAACCGTGCCCGTCCATGTCGTTGAAAATCACGGAATAGGAATACGGATCATGTTTTTTGCTGCCTATCCCCATCGTGGACACTCTCAGTTTCCAGAAACAATTCCCCATGATATGCGTGTTGAATCCCAACACCTCGTTCTGTTCCGACTCCGCATCCGGGGCTACGGTGACTATCGTCTCGGCCCGGCCGAAATTTTTGTAAAAGTACGTGCATGCGTATCCGGGAAATATTTTCCCCTCTTCGCATACGCACTTCGTCAAAAAAGCGAAGTATTGTTCTTGGGCAAAAATATCCATTCCGAAATTCTTGAAAAAGACCCCCATTATCATCTCGCCTCCAATTGGAGTCAGCAAGGAGCATCTTGATGTGGCAGCAACTCTGGACAGCCTTGCCAATTTTTACTTCAACAAAAAGACTACGCTAAGGCGGAACCAATTTACATGCGCGCCTTTGTGTTACGAAGAATCCTAATTGTGAGAAGGTGGCGGACATCCGATATTAGCTCACAACAGCCTTAGGGATGGTGAATTATTAGGAGTAGCAACGAAAAACAGCCTCTGTGCTGAATTGTTGAGTCGTGAATTTCTAGACTGGAGCCTTAGCCCCACCAGAGACAAAGAAACAGGTAAAAAACAGAGGATCAAAAAGCGAGAAAACCCGGTGAAAATCGGTTTTTTTATGTCCTGGGGCAAGGCGTGAATGGATATTCCGGACAGAGTCCAGGTGGACAATACCTTCACCTTCGCCGGTAGTCCCAAATATCCGCGAAGCATGGTACCTCTTATCCGCCTCTGCCTGCACAGCGGGGTGGAGCCGTGGTTCATTCCGCCGTCGGAGCCATGGAGGAACGGAAGCGTGGAGCGATTCAACGACTTTTTCCAGCAGAGTTTTCTCGGCAAGGTCGAGATGTTCTCCGTAGATGAGTTGACGAACGGGTCTCTTGCTTTCGAGAACAGGCACAACACCACGTGGCGTTACAGCAAGATCGGCGGAAAGACTCCGGTGAAAGCGTTGGCCTCGATGAAGAGAACGCTTCGATTCCCCGATCCGGAGGCGCCTCCGCCGGATTGGCGGAAAGAACCGGAAAAGGGCAGATACCATTTCGTGCGCCTGATCCGAAGCGACTTGAGGCTGAACATATTCGGAGAGAGCTTTTCGGTGCCGCCGGAACTGGAGTTCGAATATGCCGTCGCCACTATAGATGTCAAGGAGCAGAAGCTTACAATTTCTCATGACGGAAAACTGATGAAGCAAATAGAGTATATGCGATAAAGCGAAAAAGAATACCAATCTGCGATGTGGTGGCACATTTTTTGTCTACGATGTGCTGGCACTTAACATTTAGTCTTATTCTTCCCGGTCCTCCGGGAGGCAGGCCCCGTCAAAATGGACCTGCATTATTCGTACCGGCCGCCCGCTCGTCTTGTTCATGCGACGCCCCGTTACGAAGGCATAGCCGCTGTTCTCCAGCTTTTCCAGGATCCGGTCCGTGCTTCTCCGGCTGATGTTCAGGAAATCAGCCAGTTCTTTGGGGACAAAATGGCGGTGCTGGAGGCACTGGACGAAATAGTATATTTTATGGACGGTGTTGACGCTCAGTTTTGACCGGTCGGCGACCCTGAGCAGCTTCTCGAGCACGTGGGGGTCCGCAATGGAATCCCTGGCCGTCGGGGGGGCTTTCTTTCCGAAAAATGGCCCGATGATCTTTTCCGAGCTTTCAAGAACATGAACGGTATTCTTTTTGTAGTTCAGCGATTTCATCATCGCCTTTCCGGCATTCTTTCTTGCCGCTGCCACTGTGCTTCCGCAGCCGGCGCCGATGGACATCGCCTGGAGGCTGTTGTTCTGCATCCAGTCAATTATTTCCCAGCACTGGTACTGCCCGGTGGCTATCTCAATAACTTCCCGGGTGGACAGGATCATGAATTCCCGGGGAGAAAGCTCCACGACGGTTCCCATGAGCTGTTCCGAAAAACGGTAGACCTGCTTCAGGATGTTTGTCCGATCGATCATGAACTGGTAGTCGCTTTGAAGAGCTGCTGAATACTCCGCCGGAAAATCGATGCTGATAAGGCAGACGGCGATATTTTCAGGAAGGGAATTCCTGGCGGCGTGCAGCTGCATGACGAACTCAACCTGCTGCCGGATGCTGTTTTTCGGGGGATAGGCGAGAATGGAGGGTATTTTTTCTTCGGTCAGTTTTTTATGAACCCAGTACAGGACCGTTATGCAGCCGTCTGTTTCCCCCCTGGAGAAAAGCCCGGAATGAAAATGAAGAGTGCTTTCATTCCGGCTCACCTCATGGGAAATTATCCCGGTAGTGTAAAACGCCCTGTGTTTCCCTTCAGGAAAACCGATCTCCTCGTACACCTCCCCGAGAAAATCCGGGCTGTAGGAATCGAAACTGATCCGCGCAAGATCCCAGCCTCTCTGCTCAGCCTCCATCAGGGCGCGGAGCAGCGCGCTGCTCGATTTTGGTATGGCGCTCCAGATGGCCTGCTGGGGGAGACGTTCCGCCGTGTATTCCATGGGGCCGACACCGCCGAAAATCACCGCGTCAAGGTGCTCCCTGCATTGCCGCAGAAGGTCGGGAGCCTCTGTGTAATTGTCGTAGAGGAGGTATTCCGCCTTGTGCTGAGGGTAGTCTTTTTCCATGACGGCATGGGTTTTTTCGTAATATGTATGTCGTGGAATTACGAATCCGATTTTCACTCAGTGCCCCCCAATAACCGGACTGGCTGAACAAACCCAGACCCGGGAGATATTTCGCTGCCGGAAGGGTGGGCGGGTTCAGATCTGCTCATTCTACAGAAACGGGGCACAAAAGAACAGTGTCCGGAGAAGGTACCTCTCGGGGAGAATGTAACGCGCTCGTTCAAGCAGGAGTTTCCGGGATGACGGGCTGCCTCCCACCCCGGAAACTCCTGTCTGAACGCGGACGGTGTCTTCCTAGCGACGGGCTCTCAGAACCCTCCCGCTGAAGACGGCAGTTTCTTTTCCATCGCGGAGGGCTGTTTTCCCGTTGACGATCACAGTGTCGAACCCTTTTGAATACTGTTTCGGGTCCTGGTATGTCGCCATGTCTTCCACCACGGCAGAGTCAAAGACTGTGACATCAGCAAAGTATCCTTCCTTCAGAATGCCGCGGCGGTCTAGACGCAGCCTTGAAGCGGGCATGGACGTCATCTTTTTGACCGCGTCCTCCAGAGAGAGCAGTTTTTTCTCCCTAACATACCGCGACAGGACCCTGGCTCGGGTTCCGAAAGCGCGGGGATGGGGTTTTCCCATGCCCAGGATTCCCTCGGTGGAGAGACTCATGCCGTCAGAGCCGATCATGGACATCGGATGGGAGATGATTTTCTCAATGTCTTCCTCCGTCATCATCCTTACAAGGATCTGAACTCGGCTCTGCTGCTGGATTATAAAATCGAAAATGAACGTGAAGGGATCCTTGTTCTCCATTGCGGCGGCCTCTTCAATGGTTTTGCCGAGGAATTTTTCCCCTTCTCTGCTGAAGACGGTGGCAATGGTGATGTTCTGCCATCCTCCTGAAGCGTGGGCGAAATTCTGCCACCCCTCGATACCGTTGAGAATATCGTTCTTTATGCGGTCCCTTACGGCCTGGTCTTTTAGACGTTCCACAAGTTTCTCCACGCCTCCCTCGAAAGCCCAGGGAGAAATGCAGGCGCCGAGAGACGTGCATCCCGTGTCATAGGGATAAACGTCGAACGTTACGTCAAGACCGGCCGTTCTGACGGTGTCAAGCCTTGTGAGAAGCTGTTCGGCGTTACCTGATACATCGATTCCGGCGAGTTTGAGATGAGAAACATGAAGGGGAACTCCTCCCTTTGAGGCTATTTCTATGGCCTCGTCGATAGCTTCGAAAACCCCCCTGCTCTCAGTGCGGACGTGGGTCACGTAAAATCCGCCGTAGGGGGCGACGGCCGTACATAATTCAGCCAGTTCGGGGCCGGTGCTGTATTCTCCCGGCATGTAAACGAGCCCGCTGGAAAAGCCGACACACCCCGCCTCCATCCCCCTTGCGATTTCTTTTTTCATGTTTTCCATCTGCGATGCCGTGGGGTGATCCTTGGAAAAACCCATTTCGTTGATGCGTACCGGACCGTGGGCCAGCAGGGGGGCGATATTAGCCGCCGGAGGCATGTTTTCGATATGGCCGAGATATTCGTCCATGGTGTTCCAGGGAAGCTCGAGCTTCACAGGGATGCTGCCCACGAGCCGCGTCCCCAGGTAGGCAATGAGCAGATCCTTCCTGTCTTCCCTTACGGGAGCGACACCGATGCCGCAGTTGCCCACCACCTCGGTGGTCACTCCGTCATGAATCTTGCTGCTGACCTTCCGGTCGTAAACCACGGAAACGTCCGAATGGGTGTGCATATCAATGAAGCCCGGGGAGACAACCTTACCCGATGCGTCTATTATCTCCGCCGCCCCGGCGGCTGAGAGATCGCCGATGGCGGTGATCGTATCCCCCGAAATGCCGATGTCCGTGCGCAGGCCTTTTCCCCCAAGACCGTCGATGACTGTTCCGTTGATGATTTTGATATCGAACATGACGTATCCTCCCTTATTCTGCCGGTTCTATGCGGCAGATCTGTTCTGCAGGCGGAAGCTTAAATACCCGGCAGCCATTCCAAGTGCTACAGTGGCAAGCATCAGGAAAGCCTTCGGAAAACCGAGGACAGGAAGATACAGGAGCGCCGCGTATGAACCAGCAAGGGTAAGAATGGATGCCCGCAGATCCTTGGGAAACATACTTGCGTATACGGAGGCGAAAAGTGCGGGCTGGATATACTTGAATGCCGTTTTTACAGCTTCAGGGAGCAGGGGGAGAATCGTCCCGCCGATAACACTGAAGATGGAGATGAGCGTTACGCTTACAAAGACTGTCGTCGAGACGGCCATTGCGCCGATGGCGTCTCCTTCCGGAGTGTTGGCCTCCGTTCCCGTGACCTTCTGGGCCATGGTCATTCCGGGCATGCGGATATCAGCCGCCGTTCCGGCAACCCAGGAAACATAGGTTCCAACGGAGCCGAGTCCTCCGTAATACGATAGATTCTGGACGAGCCAGCTCATCCCGAAGGCCGCGGTGACCATTCCCCACATGGTCATGATCTCGGAAAGCGAAGGGACTGCGCCGTACCGGAACCAAAGCCAGAGAGCCGGCACGAAATTTGCCGCTATGGCGGCGCTGACGGTGATTGTTCCCAGCCGGATGACTTTTGCGTTGAAATCACTGTTCATTCTGTTCAGCCTCCTTTGTCTCGTATCAGAGGGTCATGTAATAATATGCCGCTCCCGCGGTCATGCCGATCACCATGGCGATGCCGAGGGAAAGTTCGAGAAGGCGCTGGTTTTTGCCGAAAAATCTGAGGATGAAGACGATGCCGAAGACTGCTGCCACAGCGGCCAGCCAGCTAGGAACAGGTTTGCCGATCGTTCCGCCTGCAAGGAGGTTGGCGAAGAGCCCGAGAGCGGCCCCATGCATGACCATCTTGACCGCCTTCGGATTGAAGCTGCTGTTCATCTTGTTGAGCATTGTTCCCATGGACGGCGTCAGCAGAAGGGCGACGAGCATCCATCCCATGTTGTTAAGCCCCATGGCCCACTGGGTATATGCGAGCTTGACCGTGGGAGTGGATCCGGCGGGCACGACGGATTCCACCATGGTGGCTACCGCGATTTCCGTCCTGGCTGCACCGATGTCGTTCAGGCGCATCCATGCCGAAGGCGCCCCGATCACGGCGACTAAGGCCAGGAGAACGATACAGGAAGAGAGCGTGGGCCCGATGGCCGTAATGGCTGCTGAACGGCAGCCATGGATCAGTTTTTCCCGGGGAATATTCAATTCCCGTGCTCTCTTCAGTCCGGCTCTAAAAAAGACGAGCGACTGCACAACTACCGCGATCACCATGATGCTGCAGGCAATCCACATGTCGAAACTGTTCACCGCGTTGTCCATTTGCAACACCCTCCTTGATTTTCCTGCTCTTGTTTTCTAAAATTTGAACGTTTCTGCGCGATGCATCATATTAGTACGGAAAACCATTGCTCAAAAACGACCAAAATCTGACTTTATTCTGTTTTCAGCCAAAGTGCGGGTTTGGGTACAGGGAAAAATGGAAAGCAGGAGAGTACCGGCCTCGTCATGAACAGATGGGCCAGGCATTCTCCTGCTTCTGGCGGGGAATACGGGTTATCTCAGCTGCGGCAGCGCGGCCCAGAGGTGTCGGGTGTAGGGGCTTCGTGGCAGAAAGGATATCCCGGTACAGGTCTTCCACCAATACCGTCCCTTTGTGAAGGATGATGCCGGCGGTGTGCTAGTTTTGAACGCCTTGCGGCATCAGAGGTTTTGGCAGTTGTCAGAACAGCTGTGCGCTTTCTTGACAATGTGATGTGCTCAACGCCTTGCGGCATCAGAGGTTTTGGCAGAGGGGTCACTACGCTGAGTCCTCTTGCGGGCTGCAGTGCTCAACGCCTTGCGGCATCAGAGGTTTTGGCAGAACCTCTTTGCACCCTCACGGACCGTGGCCTCAAGTGCTCAACGCCTTGCGGCATCAGAGGTTTTGGCAGGACTGCCTTGTCTCCGGCGTATCCTCCGTGGAGAAGAGTGCTCAACGCCTTGCGGCATCAGAGGTTTTGGCAGCGTATTATTACGAGGATATATTGATTATTTAGATAGTGCTCAACGCCTTGCGGCATCAGAGGTTTTGGCAGATGGCTAGCGGGCTTATCAAGTTCATAAAAAAAGTGGTGCTCAACGCCTTGCGGCATCAGAGGTTTTGGCAGTTGATAGAGATGGCGGCTCAAGAGCCTATGCCGCGTGCTCAACGCCTTGCGGCATCAGAGGTTTTGGCAGATGGAGGCGAGAACACGGAAAAGTCTATGGACTGTGCTCAACGCCTTGCGGCATCAGAGGTTTTGGCAGCCCCACAAATGTACGACGTGCGATTCTAACCGCTTGTGCTCAACGCCTTGCGGCATCAGAGGTTTTGGCAGATCGTCATTCCGCCACCTCCTCATCAATTACACTATCCGTGCTCAACGCCTTGCGGCATCAGAGGTTTTGGCAGTCGGCCTGGCGCACGGGAACCTCTACGCCTCGGGTGCTCAACGCCTTGCGGCATCAGAGGTTTTGGCAGCAAGTGCCTGCAAAAAATCCAACTCAACATCCATGTGCTCAACGCCTTGCGGCATCAGAGGTTTTGGCAGGATGGGGGATGGTGGGGTGGGTTTGGGAACTTTGAAGAGTGCTCAACGCCTTGCGGCATCAGAGGTTTTGGCAGTGGAACCGGAGAGAAAAAGCCCTTGAATCTCTGGGTGCTCAACGCCTTGCGGCATCAGAGGTTTTGGCAGGAGTGCTAACGTGAAGACCCTCCTCATCGATGGTGAGTGCTCAACGCCTTGCGGCATCAGAGGTTTTGGCAGGGGAAGACGACAAAAACGCCAATACCCTGACAGAGTGCTCAACGCCTTGCGGCATCAGAGGTTTTGGCAGTCTGTAGAAGCAGCCCCATTGCGTCGGTATACGTCGGTGCTCAACGCCTTGCGGCATCAGAGGTTTTGGCAGAACTTCAACACGAACAGAACGACATGGACGCTTCCCGTGCTCAACGCCTTGCGGCATCAGAGGTTTTGGCAGGTCGGCCAGGGTTACTCCACGCACTGCGGAGACCTGTGCTCAACGCCTTGCGGCATCAGAGGTTTTGGCAGCGCGTCGATAAGCAGCGTCATCAGCAGTTCCCCCCCGTGCTCAACGCCTTGCGGCATCAGAGGTTTTGGCAGAGCCGTGGCCGTTCTTTGCCCCTACGACAAGAAATTGTGCTCAACGCCTTGCGGCATCAGAGGTTTTGGCAGATCCGGCCTTCTGGGGAGGACAGTGGAGCCCGGAGTGCTCAACGCCTTGCGGCATCAGAGGTTTTGGCAGGATCGAAAGGCCGTCACTGCGTAGCGGGGGCGGCGTGCTCAACGCCTTGCGGCATCAGAGGTTTTGGCAGGCCTTGCGCAGAAACTCGGAAATTGAAAGGCTACTGTGCTCAACGCCTTGCGGCATCAGAGGTTTTGGCAGCCGTAGACAAGCACCTTGACGCCGTTGATTGAAAGTGCTCAACGCCTTGCGGCATCAGAGGTTTTGGCAGACCGGGTATCACGGTCGCGGCCCCGCGACACATCCGTGCTCAACGCCTTGCGGCATCAGAGGTTTTGGCAGGTGGCGGAACTGACCCCGGCAACTCGCGTCATAGTGTGCTCAACGCCTTGCGGCATCAGAGGTTTTGGCAGGTTCACACTGGGCGAAGGCTCCACAGAATCACTGTGTGCTCAACGCCTTGCGGCATCAGAGGTTTTGGCAGTGGAACAGGTATGACACGATGAGCGTGGGAGAGAGTGCTCAACGCCTTGCGGCATCAGAGGTTTTGGCAGTCGCAACGGCCCTCCTGCTCATACCCGACGATTACGTGCTCAACGCCTTGCGGCATCAGAGGTTTTGGCAGGTGTTGGGTCAATGGGCTGAAGAGGGTGTCCCCCATGTGCTCAACGCCTTGCGGCATCAGAGGTTTTGGCAGTCTCGGTGGTCTGTGGCCAAAGATAGGTGGGAGTAGTGCTCAACGCCTTGCGGCATCAGAGGTTTTGGCAGTCTACTGGCGCGGAACGGGGCAGGGGGATTCTCTTGTGCTCAACGCCTTGCGGCATCAGAGGTTTTGGCAGAAGTATTTTGCGTTCAATAAATTTATCTGGCTTTTCGTGCTCAACGCCTTGCGGCATCAGAGGTTTTGGCAGGAGATAAAGGCAGAAAGAGATATGCGGATGGAAGGTGCTCAACGCCTTGCGGCATCAGAGGTTTTGGCAGCTACGGGTGCCCCCGGTGCGGGAGTAGTTTTGAGGTGCTCAACGCCTTGCGGCATCAGAGGTTTTGGCAGAAGCCGAACGCCGCACGGACACCGCCCTGTCCGTGGTGCTCAACGCCTTGCGGCATCAGAGGTTTTGGCAGATCAAAGTGGCCGGGTCAGCCTGGCATCAATGTTCAGCCGATGTTGTTTCATGGTGGATTTCCTGCGGTACCTTACGAGTTCGTCCAAGGGTAAACCTGGATTTGTTAATGCCTGAGAAACCATGCTACGTCATTGCCCGGACAGAATCAAGCAGTTTTCAAGGTTCGAGCTCTTGATTTTTCCTGTCGTTTCAACAGGGGAAGATTTGTTTTCCGTCGATGCTCCCATTTCAGCCGGAGGTGCTTGAACCGGTCTACAGTACAATCCATTTTTCCGGTTCGTCAGGCCATGCCTCTTCGGCGTTTCGTTTCCGTATTTTTCTTACGCATGCGTCACAGAGTTCTGTGATCAACAGCCCATCCTTCGGATCCATCACTTTTTCCAGTTCCCACCGAAGCCGTTCCAGGCCCCGGTCGCTGAGGTGAGTCCGAAAAACGCTGTACTGGATTCTCTGGCCATGGCCTTCCATTATTTTGGCCACCTTGCGAAGACGTTTTTCATTCCGCACATCGTAGGAGATGAGAAACCATTTTTTCATGCTTTCTGCTCCTCAACGAATACGGGACTGGGCGAACAGCCCGGGGGTGTCCGTCCATTCTTTTTCCAGAAGACGGACTTCAAGCTCCATGGTCCGCTGCCACGAAAGAGAATAGTCAAGCACCGGATGTTTCCACTTGTCCTGCATGCGCCTTTCAAATAGGACGATGGCCTTTTTTCTGCCCTCGTCGGAAAGCCAGACTTTTTCCTTTGTGACGGCGAAGTCGCTCTCCGCATTCCACTGCTTCCGGTTGATGGAGGATACGGCAACAATGTCCCAGACAGAAACGCGAAAGAGTTCAAGTACGTCCATCACCAGCGGATGTGCACTGGAACGGGGGGTGTGCAGGTAGCCGAAGGCGGGTTCGAGCCCTACGGCCAGAATTGCTTCGAAGACCGCGCGATAGAGCATCGAGTAACCAAAACTGAGAATGGCGTTGAAGCGGTCTTTCGGCGGCCTCCGGGATCTTCCTGAAGGGATCAGTTCCTCCTGTATGTCGTCGTTCAGAATGCCGGGAAGAAGGTCGAAGTAAGTTTGCGCAGCGCTTCCCTCGAGGCCGCGAAGAGCGTCGACCCCTTCGGCTGTCGATGCTGTCTTCAGCAGTGATCGAATTTCTTCAATGCCGGCCTCAATGCGGTCATTCCGTTTCCCCCCGCGGGTGGAGCGGAGAAGGAAGCGGAGTTGACTCTCGACTTTGGCCCGGACCGTTCTGCGGGATAGCCTGAGGCACAGGCCGGGATCAGTCAGGGCCTGGTACTGGCGAATTCTTCTCTGGACAGGGCCTGGTCCCGGGGAGAAGCTTCCGAGGTATGTTCCTCCCCCCGAAAACCAGTGTAGATGGATTCCCTTTCCGGCGCACAGGTGAAGGGCCTGTGTGGAAACCTGGCCATTGCCGTGTATGGTGATGGAATGGATATCCGCAGACGGCAGTTTCCGGGCGGCATTTTCGCCTTCTTCCAGTTTGAAGGCGTCTCCGCTCCGGCCTAGCCGTGCCTGATGGCCTGTCACATGGAGAGCGGCGCCTTCAATCTCCGGAGGGAAGAGGCGAAGGGGCTCCCACTCGCTGCTTCGGGCGAATCGTTCCTCTTCAGGCAGACAAACGGGGGCGAGAGAACATCTCAGGCATTTTTTTGATGATTCACAGACCGGAGGCCTGCTTGTGGCTGACCGAAGTTTCCTGGCTTTATCAATTCCGGCAATTACCTTATTCCGGTTTTCTGCCGTCAGGGGGACGATAACGGTAGTATTTTGGCCGTGATACCTGATCCTTGCTTCCTGAAGCTCCTTGTCAAGATATTCTTCGAGAAGGAGGGAGTATGCCGCGACTTGTATGATGTCGCTTTCCCACGCCTGGGGTTCCTCCCCCTTGCGAAGGAGAGGCTTGCCTCTCTTGTGTTCGTAGACCACCCAGTTACCGTTTCTATGACGTACGGCATCGAGTTTTCCGGTGAGTCCGAGTTTTTCGCTGCTGAGGAAGAAGGAGCGCTGTTCCTCTCCTTCTTCCCCGGCCAGTTCTTCGTGGAGCGTTCTTCCGGCATAGACGCTGGCGTCAGCTATGCGAATCTCCTCGACTTCCTCGAGATAGAAGAGCCTTTCACAGTAAAGGAGGGCGTGAAGGGCGCTTACCCGGAGGAGAGCGTCATTTTCCGCTGCGGCACTCAATAGATCACCTCCACCCATGCCGCTGCCGGAACTTCGGGGGAAGCCTCCTTCAGCGGGGCGAAAAGCCTGCTTTTCGTCCCGGCCATGTCCTCCCTGTTTATGGTGATGGTGAGTCTCGAAATGCGCCGTTTCTCCAGGGGAGAAGACGTATGGTCGAGAGCGCAGTACCAGTGAGCCCCGGCAGATTCCGGGGCCTCTTCCAGCCTGTCGGGGAGGAAGGAGTTGTCTCCCAGAAAGGGAAGGCCGTATCTGCGGCTGCTTTTTCCGTGGAGCCCTTTCCTGATTTCCGGTTCCAGCTCGGGCGCTTCCACGGCGATGATTGCGTCAAAGTCCGAAAGGAAGGCCCTGGAGACGGGCTTGATGTTGTATTTTGACCCCTTGGCAAGGTGGGCCTTCTCTTTTCCGCTTGTACCCACCGGGTAGTTGTGGAGCTGCTGGAAAAGCTGCTGGCGTTCCGGGAAGGAGCAGGCTCCTATTGCCAGGCGGACCGGGGGCAGGCTGTTTGCGATGAGAGTGGTTCCGCCGCTTTTTTCTTCTGCTCCGCGCATCTCCACGCCCGCGATGTTCAATAGCAGTCCGAACGCCGCCGACGGAGTCAGGAAATCTGCGGTAGGGCGAAAGCTGCCGGCCGCCATTGGGCGGAACGCGGCGAAGGGAGCCGTTACACGGAGACGGAGCATGTTCTTTACTCGAATGCGCGGGCGCCCGCGAGCTCAAGTATCTTTTCGGCGCTTCTTTCAAGGAAGACGCCCTTGTTTTCGAGCGCTTTGCGGGTGGTATCGTCCAGATCCCGGACTATTTTCCCCCCGATAAAAAATTCCGCGCCGGGGAGATCACCGTTCAGCAGGGCGTCCACAATCTCCGGGAATGTATGGGTTCCATCCTCGGCGATTCTGAACCCGTACGAGTCATATCCGGGCGCAAGTCTGGGGGTAAGCCTGAGGACTAAGCTCGCCGGGGACATATCGTACAGGCTCCGGGCATGGTTGCCGGCCACATTGCCGAGCTGGCCGAGAATTGAAAGAAGGCCTTTCGTCCACGCCTGTTTTTCCCTGCATTCGTCGAGGTTAAGGGCGAAGGGGTACTGAAAGGGCGTGTATGTTGTCTCCCTGTGGAGAAGCTGGGAGGAGTCGGCGTTTTTCCAGGGGCTGTCTACCTGCTTCGGTGACTGGGAGAAGATCGTGTCGTGCCGGTATGGTTCGAGTGCGACGGCGAGATTCATGCGCAGCACGGAATCCCGTTTGAAGGAAAAAGAGGCCCTATTGCGTCCTTTCGCTTCCAGTTCTTTTTCTATCTTTTCCCTGTCGGTTTTTCCGGCCGCGATGAGCCACCCCATGAAGAAATCATCCGCATATGCGTCCGCGTCGGGATAGTCGTCGAACTTGACGGCAAGCTGTTCTTCGTCATGCAGCCTGCTCCGGTTGCAGGGAAGGCCTGTCGCCCTCATACCTTCCCGTATGGCGTTGCGCATGGCTTCCGGCGAGATGACCGCGTACTGCATGCGCCCTTTGGTGATTTTCTGGAGAACGGCCCGGTTTTCGGCGGATTCACCGCGGTAGTTGGCACTGGGAGCCGCGTATGTCAGGACTGTGGCGTACAGGTTCATGTCATTCCCTCCTTGTGAGGTTATTTCGTTTCTGTTTTTTCCTGCTCGTCTTTTGTGTAGACATAAGAGCAGGCTGAAAGGGCAAGCATGGCGAAGAGCTTGATTTTTTCCCGTTCGTCCGGATCGACCAGGCTTTGGGCTATGAGGAGATAGTCATCCTTTTCACCGTCTTTCGATGAGTTCCGCAGGAACTGGGGGTGGGCGCACAGTGTTCCCGTGAAAAATTCGGCGATGTCCGCCCCCTTGCGCCCCCGGAGAGCAAGAAAGGCTCCGGAGCATACCTTTTCAAGGGCATTCCGGTATCCCTCAGAGAGGTGAAGATCACCGTCTTCCTTGGTCCATTCCAGGTGCGTTTTCCCGGCAGGCAGGTCTTTGGGGACCCGTTCTTTCAATTCCGAGATAACGAACTGCCTGACAATGCTCCGTGTCTTTGATGCGAGACGCTCGTCCCGGTCGATGCCGGCAGGGCCGGCATGAGTGTTTGTGCCCATGGTGTTCGCCTCCGTTTCGATCTGAATTTTTTCCGCGATGCTCTTAAGATGCCGGTGTATGTCCTGTCCAAAGAATGGTGTGTTTCGGGGGCTGCCTTCCCTGGACCAGATGAAAAATTCCGTAGGATACTGTTCGAAAATGCTTTCCATTCCGGTGTACCATGGCGAGCCGTCGAGCATGTTGCGGATTCGGCAGGTTTTGAACAGGAAATTCAGTGGTTTTTTGCTGCCCTGGGGCGCTACGAGGTGGTTGTACTGGTCCAGCGTGGCCGGGCTGAGAGGAACGTACGCCGATGCGAGCAGATTGACGGAATTGCCTTTTTTTACCATGTAGTAGTATTCCACTCCTTCAACGGTGTCGAAGAAGCCCCGCCCCTGTTTTTCCACCCGGCGTTCGGTGATGGCGGAAAGAAATTCCAGTCCGCTTTCTTCGGGGAGGTCGATGAGTGAAGAAAAGGGGCGGAAGTGTCGTGTCGTCGGTGTCTGGCTTCCGAGCCACTTCGCGTACCGGGCCAGGTATTTGCGGATATCCACTATCTCCGGCATAACGAGGACAAATCCCCCTTCGGTCCATTCAACCGAGTAGGTGGAATGGTTCTCTTTATTTCCCCGTTTTACGGAAAAGGCCCGTGTAACGAAAAGAGGACAGGCGGTATGGGCAAACTGGAGAAGGAGGTTTTCTTCGAAGGTTCCCTTGAGGGGAACCCCTTCAGCGTTGGATCCCTCGGCACCGAGCAGCAGAGAGCCGGCGAGCTGCTCTCCGGCTCCCGGTTTCTTTTGCAATGCGCTCCAGGAATTATCGGCGAAGGAGCAGGGGTTTCTTCCCGCTCTTTCGTTGTAGACTCCCCGGGCGGCTGGTTTCCCGCGGTACGTGGCCCACAGCATGTCCCGCCACAGCTTGAGCTTTTTTCCCCCTTCATCGTCTGCAGGCAATGCGCCTTTCAGGAAAGCCCCCTTGGGAACGACGACTTCGTAAACAAAGACTTTTTCCGTCTTTTTCGAGTTGCCCTTGTCTGTTACTTTTTCCCTGATTTCGATGAGATCGGCGTTGTTCCATTTCGTTGGGCTTTCAACTTCTATGGTTTCCGCATCGTAGAGTTCATCGAAGACTTTTTGAAAGCTCTCCCTCGTAAAACGGAATTTCCATACCCCGCCGCTTTCTTCCGAAACTTCTGGGAGTGGGTGAATCTTTCGCTTTTCCATTGTGTCCAGAAGGAAAATGAGCCCCGCCAGCCCGGTTTTGTGCTGAGCCGACGGCAGGTGCCCCAGGATGTAGTTCAGTTCCAGCGTGTCCTGTGTCTCCTTGTGATCGTCCGCCTTTTTCGCCACGCAATACCCTCCTTTCGAAAAATCAGTCATTCAGCAGAGCAGTCCCAGTTTTTCGCTGTAGTCTCCTTTTGCGACGCGGAGATACGGCGGAAGCCCCTTGCCCTTTTCGGTGCACTTGAATGGGGCGGGGAGAATGAGTCCATCCACCGGCTGCGCGTTTCTGCGAAGGTTCCAATAGTTTCCTGCATCGCATTCCAGTATTGCTGTAACACTGTGTCCGTCAATATCACGGATTCCGTCTCCTGCAGAGAAGGCAAATCCTTCATCTGCGAGAAACGGCAGCAGTTTTTCCATTTCCCGCGTTTCCGGCGAAAATCTTTCAAGGAGCTGCTGAAGGTCTGCCTGGCTGACTGTTTTGCCGTCCAAATCGCCGATGAACGCCTCCACGTTTGCCATCTCGTCTTTTGAGTACGGAAGCTCCTTTTCGGGGGAGTACAGGAGCACCCGACCGTATCCTTCAAGTTCCAGTTTCCGGTTGCACCGCCCCATTCTCTGGATAAGGGAAGTCAGGGGAGCGAATTCTGAAACCAGGAGCGCTGCGCTCAGGTCGAGGCTCATCTCGCATACCTGGGTGGTGAGGGCGATCATGGGGCCATTCTCCCGGAAAGCCGCAATCAGTTCTTTGTGCCTCTCCTGCCTGTCTTTAAGGCGGAAGCGGCTGTGGTAGCAAATTATCCGCGCTTCCGGAACCATGGAAGATAGCTCTTCGGCGAGGGTTTGGCATCGCTTGACCGTATTGACCACCCAGAGGATTTTCTCGCCTCTGCCCAGGGTGTCTGTTGCTTCCTTTTTGGCGGACTCCCTGGTACAGCGGCGGATCGTGTATCGGGGCGCCGATGATTTCTCAAAAAAATCGGGGAAGGACGCCGGCTCGGGGGGGAATATCTCCAGGCCGGCCTCCTGCAGCTGCTTCAGGCGGTTTGGAGGGAGGCTGGCGGTCATGCACAATACCGGGACATCGAATTCCCGGAGGAATCCGAGCAGAGCGGAGAAGAGTCGTGCATCAAAGCTATGGACCTCATCAAAGACAATGGCGCTTTCAGCAAGGAGAGGAAGGAGGCACGACGAACGGTAATCGTGCCCCATGAAGCCGAGAAACTGGTCTACCGTGGCGCTGAACAGGCGCTTCTGCCAGAATCCAACGGCAAAGAGGCGGTCGTTGGAAAGGAAATCCTTCCCGGAACGGGAGTCAGGGTTATCGAACATATCCTGCAGTTCATAGGCGGATGTGCCGTGGAGCAATGCGCCGTCCGTCTCCGGAGCCCAGGCGACGTAATCCTTGAAACCTTCAGTGGCGGTAGCCCTGGTCGGGTAGAGAAAGATGAATCGGTTGATTGTTCGCCGTGAAGCTACACCAGTACCCCATTTCCAGGCTGCCAGGGTCTTCCCGCTGCCGCACGAAGCGAGCAGAAGGGCGCGGTCGGAGAGGCGGGCGGCTTCGACCTGGAAGGTGGAAAAGGAGAAGGTCTTCTTTTGCCCGGCTTCGATTTGTTTACGACGGGGTGCGATGATCATGTCTTCGATCCGGTTCCCCGACAGGACGCGGGAATCGTTGAAGGCGTCCGCGATCCACTGTTCCACCGGAATAAAAACCGTCTGGTCCCTCTCTCTCGCAAGGCCTGAACCGGCCGCGTCGGCAAGAATGAGTGCGGTCCTGACTGCCCGGAGAAGGCGGATACGCCTTGTATCCCCTTCAAACGAGAGTTCCAGGTCGGACTCGATAGAGTCAAAATCGTCCGAAAGGGCATGAAGGGAAATGTGCGAAGGGCTTTGGATTTGGGAAGCAGAGCCGAGTGAAAACTCTGAGGCGAAGAGATCGAAAAGCTCCTGAATTCCTTCGGGACACAGGGTAATGTAAGGCCTATCCCAGTCGGCCGTTTCCATGATCCCTCTCCTCAGTTTCAGGTGGTGTCCCATGACGGAAGCTCTGATAATCTGAAAATCTGCGGAATCGACATGCTCGAGCAGATTCCTGAAGGATTCGAAGCCCATCAGCCATCCTCCAAGAAATTCGTGCCGGAGAGACTGACCTCCGCCTCCTTTCACCGCTTCCTGGAAGTGGTTGTTCGATTTCCCCACGTCGTGGAGGATGACCGCCGCTTTTGTGCATTGAAAAAAAGACATTCGATCCCCATCCGGGATCCGGAAGAACCGGAACCAGTGTTCAGCGAACGGTGCGGGCTTTTGTTCATCTCCGAAAAGAGCCGTGAACGCCGAAAGCACGTCCATCGTATGCTGCCTGAGCGTCTTTTCCTGTATTCGCCCATTGATGAGAATGCTTTTCTTTGCGAGAACAGCCACAGCTTGTGCTCCTACTCTGCCGGCACGAAGATGCCGCACCCCATAGTTCTCCGGCCTCCGAGCCCCGAAATTTGCAACAGGAGGGACTCGTCGGCGGTGAGATCGGTGACGACAAGAGCAAAGCCCACGATGCTCTTTCCTTTAATCGAAATAGTACGCTTTATAAAAGGGGATGTTTCGCGGTTGTCCGATCTGCCTTCAGATGCGAGACTGTCTTTACGGGGGATGAGGTGTGTTTTGCCCCGGATATTCAATTCCTGAAGCTGTCTGTGTGCGGCATCAAGGAATTCATGGGGAGAGGTGAATCCCTTGATGGTCACGAGGCGGCTTTTCAAGGCTGCGGCAGGCCTGAGTTTACGGGAAGATGGGGTCTCAACAGAAATAACCTCGCTGCCGATTTCGAGTTGTCTGCCGCAGAGTTCCAGGTAATCAGCCACTTTGTCTGCCGGGATCCTGAGAATCAGCCTGCTCTTGCCGCCCAAGGCCAGCATTCTGTTGCCGCAGGGAATGCCGTAAATCGGGTGAACTCCTGTGTTGCCGCGTTGTTTCATGTTGTGGAGGACAGGGAAGATGCCGGAGAGGGCAGAATGCAGAAAATATCCGTGATCAGCGGGAATTTTATTGCCTGAGAGCGCAAACACCAAATCGAGCAAAGACCATCAGCTCCTTTCGTGAGCAATTCTCCCGGATGTGTTGTTTAACGCAATGACTGGAATCTGTTTCGGAAAAATAGTAGCTCTAAGCGAAGAATAAGGCAAGAGCTAATATTTTCATAAATTTGCATCATCTATGAACAAAAATAGTGAAATTATCAAAAATGATTAGGCATAATTTGGCCTCGGTGTTACAGGAATGATGTATCCTGCTTTCTTCAAAACGTTCTGCCCGAAGTCTTTTAATTCGGGGGCAAATAAAGATGCGGAGGCTTGTTGATGGCCTCCGCTGTTTCTTGTTTGTAAGCAGCCTGAGATAGATTTTTCAGGGGATGCGGGGAGAGATCAGCCGCGGCAGCGCGGCCACAAGAGCCCGGGTGTAGGGGTGCTTCGGGGCGGAGAGGATGTCCCGGCACAGGCCTTCCTCCACCATCGTCCCCCTGTGGAGGACCATGCCCCTGGGCGCGGCCTTCCGGGCGAGGAAGAGGTCGTGGGTGACGAAGATCATGGACATGCCTGACTTCTGGCGCTTTGCGAGGATTTCGATGATCTCCCCCCTGGTGGAGGCGTCCTGCATGCTGGTGGGTTCGTCGCAGAGAAGGAGTTCGGGGTCGAGGATCAGCGCCCTGGCGATGGCCACCCGCTGGCGCTGGCCCCCCGAGAGGGAGAGGCGCACCCGGGAGGAGAGGATGGCCTCGTCCCGGAGCCCGAGTTCTCCAAGAAGGTTCCGGGCCCGTTCTTCCCCTTCTTTCGCGGCATGTTTTCCCCTGACGAGGAGCCAGGGTTCCATTGCCGCCCCGAGGACCGTGAGCGTGGGAGGGAGGGAGCCGTAGGGGTCCTGGGAGACCATGGCGCACCGCCGCCGGAGGGCGGTCATTTGCTCCCCGTCCGCCGAAGCCGTGTCCTGCCCGAAGAGGGTGATGGATCCCTCCGACGGGGGAACGTGGCCGAGGATGCACCGCATGAGGGTGGTCTTGCCGCTGCCCGATTCGCCGATGACGGAAAGGCTTTCTCCCCTTTCCAGCGTGAGGGTGAGGCCGGAGAGGGCCCTTACGGGTTCCCGCCGCCTCCTGCCGGGAAAGACCGCCGAGAGGTTCCTGATGTCCAGCAGGGTTGTCATGATCCTTCCTCCAGGTCCAGCAGGGCCTTCACGAGGGCCCGGGTGTGGGGATTCCGGGGCCTGGCGGTGATCTCGGCGGGATCTCCCTCCTCCGCCAGCTCTCCGTCCTTCAGTATGTGCAGCCTGTCTGCGACGGAGGCCGCAAGGGGAAGGTCGTGGGAGATGAGGAGGAGTCCGAGCCCCTTTTCATCCACGAGATTTTTCAGGGTGACGATGATCCCCCGCTGGGTGATCACGTCCAGGGCCGTGGTGGGTTCGTCGCAGAGAAGGTAGTCCGGAGAGCAGGCCAGGGCGAGAGCAATGGCCGCCCGCTGCTTCTGGCCTCCCGAAAGTTCGTGGGGGTACCGTCGGGCCAGTTCCCCGTCCAGACCGGCCAGGGCGAAGAGGGGGGTGAGTCGGTCCAGGGCCTCCTTCCGGGAGAGCCCCAGGTGGACGGAAAGCACTTCCTCCACGTGGCGGCCCACGGTGAGCACAGGGGTGAAGGAGTTCATGGCCCCCTGGGGGACGATGGCGATCCTCCGCCACCGGATGCGGTTCAGTTCATTCTCGGGCAGGGCGAGGAGGTTTTTCCCGTCCAGGAGGATTTCCCCGGAAACGGCGGTCCCCGGGGGAAGCAGCCCCGGGATGGCCATGAGCACCGTGCTCTTGCCGCTCCCCGATTCGCCGGCGAGGGCGGAGAACAGTCCTTTCCTGATGGTCATGGAGACGTTTTTCACAGCGGCGGCCTGGCTTCCCCTTCCTTCGGAGGTCATCCGGCCGTAGGTGACGGAGAGATTCCGTATGTCGATCACAGGACATTTCCTCCTCTCAGGCGGGGGTCGACCCGCTCTTCAAGGTATTTTCCAAGGTCCAGAAAGACGAGGCAGAGGAGGGTGATGCCGAGGCCGGGGGGTAGGAGCATCCACCACGCTCCTGCCGTGAAGGCGCCGAAAGACTGGGCTTCGTGGAGCATCCTTCCCCAGGAGATCACCCTGGGGTCCGAGAGGCCGAGGAAGGAGAGCCCCGCCTCGGAGAGAATAGCCCCGGGAACGCCCAGGGTCATGGTGGCCAGCAGCACGGGCAGGGTCTCCGGCAGAAGGTGGCGCCGGAGGATATAGCCAGCGGGGGCTCCCAGTCCCCGTAGGTCCTCGATGTACTGGGCGTCCCGGAGGGTCAGGGTCAGGGCCCGGACGGTCCGGGCGGTGCCCATCCACGAGAAGACGGACAGGATGAGGATGAGCTGCCAGAGCCCCTTTCCCCAGAGGGCGGCGAGGGCCATGAGGATGGGAAGCAGGGGGATGGAGAGCAGCAGGTCCACCGCCCTCATGATCACGGCGTCGGTCCATCCTCCCCGGTAGCCCGCTGCGAGGCCGAGGGAAGTTCCGAGGAAGGTGGCCAGGAGGGTGGCGAAGATGCCCACCAGGAGGGAGACCCTGATTCCGGCCACGAAGAGGGCGGCGATGTCCCTGCCCCGCTGGTCCGTTCCGAGGAGGCCCCATCGTCCCCCTTCAAGGCGTATTTTCACCGAGCCCTCCCATTCCCCTTCGCCGGACAGCCCGATCCTGTAGGTTCCCCTTTCGGGAAAGAGGGCGGAGGAGGCGTCCCCGAAGGGAGGCAGTCCGAGGGAGCGCTTGAAGGCGATGTCCCGCCCGTCGAGTTCCACCCCCCTGTTGAGGGGGGTGAGGCGGAAGGTCTTTCCGCCGGGGATGGTCCATTCCACGAACCGGGACGGGGCGGGAAGGGCCGTTTCGACCCGGAGGGAGAAGCGGGAAGGGGCACCGAAGACCCAATCCAGCTCCGCGGCGGAGTGGCCGCCCGAAAGTTCCAGGTCCATGGTGGGGGGAAGGGAGCGGTCCAGCCACAGGGGCTTCGAGAAGGGGGCCGCCACCTCCGCTTCCGGGAGGGCGTCAAAGAGCCGGGTCCCGAACAGGGCCAGTGCCGCGAGGACGAGAAGGCACCAGAAGCTCCACCGTTTCAGCAGCCCCTTCATCGTCCGCCGCCCCTTTCCATGCGCACCCGGGGGTCGGTGAGGCCGTAGAGCAGGTCCGACAGAAGATTGCAGCTCACCGTGAGGAGGGCCAGCAGGAAGAAGGACGCTCCTGCGGCGGGGTAGTCATGGCCGGTCACCGCCTCCAGGAGGAACCGTCCCACCCCGTGAAGGGAGAATACCGTTTCGGTGATCACGGCCCCGGAGACGATCCCGGGAAGGGAGAGCAGGAAGATGGTGAGGAGCGGCGGCAGCAGGGTCCGGAAGGCGTGCCCCAGGATGATGTTCCGTTCCGGAAGCCCCCTGGCGCGGGCGAGAAGGATGAAATCCTCGCCGAGAATCTTCACCATGAGGTTCCGCACGTAGAGGGCCCATCCTCCGAATCCGAGGAGGACGAGGGAAAACACCGGCAGGGCCATGTGCCACAGGTAGTCGAGCAGCAGGGGAAGCCCCCCCGCAGGAGGAGGGACCGACAGGGTTCCCCTCAGGGGAAAGAGAGGGAGGGCCGCGGCGAAGGCCATGAGGAGCACGAGCTGGACGAAGAAGGAGGGGAAGGAGAAGGACAGGGCGCCGCTCCAGAGGACGCACTTTTCCAGGAGGCTTCCCCGTTTCAGCGCGGCCTTCATGCCGAGCCAGGTCCCGATAAGGGAGGACAGCACAAGGCTGGTGCCGAGAAGCATTACCGTGTTGGGCAGCCTGGATTTCAGCTCTTCCACCACGGGGCGGCCGGTGAGGAAGGAGATGCCGAAGTCGAAGGTCAGAGTGGACCTGACATACCGGAGAAACTGCACGGGGAGGGGCCTGTCGAGCCCGTAGACTTCGCTCAGCCGGGCCTTGGCCTCGGGAGAGAAGTTCGGGTCGATGATGGAGGCCACGGGGTCTCCCGGCATCATGCGGAACAGGACGAAATTGAGGACCAGCACCAGCCCGAGGACCAGCAGAGCGCTCCCCGTCCGTCGTGCCCAGTAGCCGCTCACCCCTCCGTCACCTCTTCCTGCCGAGCCAGAACCGTTCGTTCCCGCTCAGCCGGACGTATTCCCCGGGGCGGTACTCCCGGAAGACGAAGGGACCGGTTCCGACGATTCCTGTCAGGCCGGGGTCCGAGGGGTGCTTTTCCGATGCGGGAAGCCAGCTTCTCCAGTCGTTCACTTTTTCGATGACGTGCCGGGGGAGGATGGATATGCCCCCCACCCTGTGGAGGTGCCAGAAACTCACGTTTTTCATGGTCACTTTGAGAGTGCGGTCGTCGGGGGTTTCCACGGTGTCGATATTGTCCACGTTGTCGAAATACCGGGGAACGGCGTTCTTTTTGAGCGTCTCGTAGGTGAAGGCGGCGTCCGCGGCGGTGAGGGGCTTGCCGTCATGCCACTCCACCCCTTCCCTCAGGCGGAAGGTGAGCACCGTGCGGGGGCCGGCCGGACCCGCCTCCGTCCCGATGGTCCAGCTTTCGGCGAGCCAGGGGATGGTCTCCAGGGTGTAGGGGTCCACGGCGATGAGGGAGTCGTAGATCAGGCCGAGGACCTGCCAGTCGTAGGCGGAGCTGGACGTGAAGGGGTTGAGCGCCCTCGGCTCGTCCGCCTGGACGAGATAGAGGGGCCTCATGGGGCCCGACGCGGGCTCCATGGCCAGCAGGCTCCACGTGTTGTCCGCGGTCACCCTGTCGGTGACCAGGGTACCCTTCCACTGCTTCGACACGGCGGAGATGGTGTACCGGCTGTAGACGGGGACCACCGGAACGAGGTCCGAGAGAAGCTTCTGGGCCTCCGACGCGGCCGCCCGGGCCGCCGTCTCGTCGGGGGCGAAGCGGAGCCGGTCCAGAACCTCGTCGAGGGCGGGGTCGGAGATGCCGGGCATGTTGTATCCGCCCCGTATGTCCATCTTCGATGAGTAGAAGGCGTAGAGAGAGTCGGGGTCCCGGGTCATCTGCCATGCCAGGACGTACATCTGGAAATCCCGCTCGTCCAGGCGGGAAATCATGGTGGAGAAATCCATGGGCTCCGCCTGCACCGGAATGCCTATGGCGGTCAGGGCCTCGGCCATGCGCACAGCGATCTCCGCCGTGGTGGGCGCCGTGGACGCCGTGGGGCAGAGGAGTTTCTGGGGAGGGATTTTTCTGCCGTCGGGCGAGACGAGAACGCCGTCGGAGCCCCATGTCCATCCCGCGCCGGCAAGGCGCTTTTTTGCAGCTTCGGGATCGTGGGGGTAGGCCGTCACATCCGGCTCGAAGTAGGGAGACACCGGAGGAAGGAAGGTGGCAAGGGGTTCGGCGTACCCGGCGAAGAGATCCCGGACCATCCGCTCCCTGGGAAGAGCCTGCCAGGCGCTGCGTCGCAGTTCGAGACTGTTCCACGGAAAGGTCCGCACGTTGAACCCGAGAAAGAACCCGTGGAAGCCCGAGGCGAGGGAGAGATCCACGGCGGGGTTTTTGGAAAGGGCGTCCACGTCCACCGGACGGTGGAGATCCCCCAGGATGTCGACCTTTCCCCGGTCCAGGGCCAGAAGCTGGGCATCCGGGTCCCGGATGATCACCAGGTAGAGGTCCTGTATTTTCGGTCCGGCGAAGGCTTCCGGGTCGAAAGAGGCTTCCGCCCGGGGGTCGGAACAGAGGGCAAGGAGGACTGCTGACAGAAAAAGGGCGAAAAGGGATTTTCTCATTTCTCGTCTCATCCTTTCCGGAACGGGGATTCAGATTTGTCCATTATTCTAGCAGATTGCTAAAGAAACGCTGTCGGCGAAATGCCGTATTCCTGAAATCGTTTTCCTTCCCCGGCGTGGAGTGGAGAGACGGCTGAGGTTATGTGTTATAAAATATTGTAATATATAAAGGGTTGGATTGAAAACGAGGAAAATGGCCATGTTATGCTTTTCTTCTCCCTGAGTTTCTGGTATAATTTTTGAAAATTCAACTAGAGGAGGAGAGTTCCATGATAAAAATCCTTTCACTCGCAGTTCTTGCGGTTTTCCTCGCTGCCGGAGGGGCGTTTGCAGCAGAAGCAGCCCGGGTGTTCGAGGAAGACCGGTTTGAAACCTCCGCCGGAGAGGTGACCATCACCTTTATCGGCCACGGAACCCTGATGTTCTCTTTCGGCGGCAGGGTGCTCCACGTGGACCCCTACAGCAAGATCGCCGACTATTCAGCCCTTCCGAAGGCGGACGCCGTGCTGATAACCCACGAGCACCAGGACCACCTGGACAGGGAAGCCCTGAAGCACATCGTCACCGATGAGACCGATATCGTGCTGAACGGAAAAAGCGCCGAAATTCTGGGCAGGGGAAGGGCTCTGAAAAACGGAGAGTCCACTGAACTGCTCGGCGTCAAAGTGGAAGCCGTTCCGGCCTACAACCTCGTTCACAAGCGGGACAACGGCCAGCCCTTCCATCCGAAGGGGGAGCACAACGGCTACGTTCTGAACTTCGGCGACACCCGGATCTACGTCGCGGGGGACACGGAGAACATACCCGAGATGAAGGATCTGAAGGATATCCGCATCGCTTTCCTTCCCATGAACCTTCCCTTCACCATGACGCCCGAAATGGCGGCGGACGGCGCCCTTTCTTTCCGGCCGAAAATCCTCTACCCCTATCACTTCGGGCAGTCGGACACCGGAAAACTTGTTGAACTGCTCAAGGACAGCGGCATCGAGGTCCGGATACGAAAAATGGGGAGATAGTTCCCGGGAATCCAGCGCCCCTCCGGCCGGAGGGGCGCTTTTTTATTCCTGCCCTTTTCTCCCCGGCAGCCACATGATGGTGGTCATCACCGCGGTGGCGATACAGATCAGGGTGAAGAGAAGAAAGGCCCGATGGGTGCCTAGAAGGGTGCAGCCGAACCCCATATACAGGGGAAGGATGAACCAGCTCAGGTCCATGGAGAAGTGGACCAGCGCCGAGGCTTTCGCCCGGAGGCGGGGCGCCGCGAGGTCCGCCGTGAGAGCGAGATGGGCGGGGTAGCCGTACCCCATGCCCATGCCGTAGAAAAATCCCCAGAGGACCAGCCCGAGGGAAGTGCGGGCGAAGGCGAGGCCGAGAAGGCAGAGGGCCATGATGAGGAAGGAGGGACCGGCGAAGACCGTTCTCTGGTACCGGTTGAAGAGGTTTCTTCCCGCCGTCCGGACGAAAAGGGCCCCCCCTCCGAGGGAGAAGATGAACCATGAGGGAACGAGTCCCTTTTCCATGAGCACCGTGCCGATGAAGACGATGGATGCGTCGCAGAGACCGAAGAAGAAGCAGGAGAAGACGATTTTTCCGGCCGGCGTTTCCCGGAAGAGGTCGCCGTAGGTCCCCCACTGCATTGACTGTCCCCGCCCGGAGGATCCCTGGTACCCTGCAGGCTGAAGCCGGAGGGCCAGTGAGAATGAAAGGGCGGCGGCGGCGAGGGGGAGGATCATGAAGAACCGGTCCAGGCCGCTCCGTACAAGATAGTCGGTGAGGGGAACCACGGTGAACATGGGAATGAGGCTTCCCACGGAGATGAGGACGAATCCGAGCCCCCGCTTCGACTCCTCGATGACAAGGGCCTGGTAGGTGGTGAGGGCCACCATGAAAATGCTGTACGCAAGGCCCATGACCACCCGGACCCCGACGAACCAGGCGAAGGCTCCCTGGTAGGCCTGGAGGGCCAGGGCGCAGGCGATGCAGACTCCCGACGACCAGATCATGCTCTTTCTCACGCCCATCCGTTCGGTGATCCAGCTCCCCACGGGGCGGACCGCCGTGGTGGCCGCATAGAAGACGCCGACGAGGATCCCTGCGGATGCGGCGGTGTACCCCCGGGCGGCGAGGTAGGGGGCGAGAAAGAAGAAGGCATTGGAATAGGAGTAGATGGCAAAATTGATAATCAAGAGGGACAGGATGAGCCGGTCCATGATGAAAGCCTCCTGGGGCCGTTGTGGTCCGGGCTGACTCCGGACTGTGATGTATTGTATGCTCTCGGGGGAGTTTGTTCAATCGTTTCCGCCCGTCGCTGCCAGGTCGGGAATGAGCCCGCCGCAGGACACGATGCATCCTTTCCCCTTTGATTTCGCCTGGTAGAGAGCAGTGTCCGCCTTTTTGAAGGCATCACCAGGAGAAGAGCCGCCCGGCGCGGAGGCCACCCCGAGGGATACGCTCAGGAACGGGGCGCAGCTTCTGACCTGGCGGCAGATGTTTTCCGCGATCAACAGGCCGTTGGTTTCCGGGCAGGCGGGAAGGAGGACGGCGAATTCGTCCCCACCGATCCTGCAGGCGATGTCGTCCCTCCGGACGGCCCTGGTGACGGCGGACGCCATTTTTTTCAGGGCATCGTCTCCCGCCTGGTGGCCGTGGGCATCGTTGATGTTCTTGAAATCGTCGAGATCGATGAGTATGAGGGTGACGCCGGTTCCTTCCAGGAGAAGCCGGGCGAGCTCCCCGTCAAAATGGCGCCGGTTGAAGAGGCCCGTGAGGGGGTCGCGGCTGGCCATGTCCCGCGCCTGCCGTTCGGCGTTTGACAGGGCGGCGAGTTCTCTTGATGTTTTTCGGTGCAGTCTGGAGAAGAAGAACATGCTGGAGACGATAAAAACATAGCAGATGGCCAGGTTTGCCGTTTCTCCCCGGAAGTCCCCGGAGAGGAGGAAGGTACCGATGAAGGAGAAGGCGTTGATCACGAGATAGGTGAAGAATACGTCCCGTCTCCGGAACTGCATGTAAACACCTGTCCCCAGGAGAGTGACGATATGCCGGAGGAGGAGGGTGAAGAATCCGGCCTCGAGGAAGGAAGCCCCCAGGGGAAGCAGGTTCAGGAACAGAAGTATGGGCGGAACGAAGCCCCGGACGGCCGAGGGGGGCATGGTGGTCATCCTGATGCGGAAAAACAGGAAGAGCAGGGCGAGGAAAAGGTCGAGTACTGCCAGAAGAGGGTATCCCATAAGCACATCGGCCCAGCCTGCGGCGAGAAACCAGACCGCGGTGATGACGCTGAGAAGACGGAGTGCGGGCAATTCTCTTTCGAGGCGGTTTCCCCGGTGAACGGTTCGGTATTCCATTGCAGCCTCCTGAATTTAGTTGACTGCCTGCGACAAGGATTATACCCTCCGGGAGGCGGGAAAAAAAGAGCCCTTTTCCGGCTTGGGCCGGAAAAGGGCGGATTCAGCCTTTTCCGAAACGGATTACTGGGTAATCGCGTTCACGGGGCAGACGGACACGCAGCTGCCGCACTCGATGCAGCTCTCGTCCACGACTGCTTTGCCATCAACCATGGAAATTGATTCCACGGGGCAGGTGCCGACACAGGTCTCGCAACCCACGCATGCATCCTTGTCCACGACTGCTTTTGCCATTGTTCATTCCTCCTCGGATATAATCTGCTGGTACACTGTGCCGGTCCGGATTATACCCCACTTTCTTTCTTCGGGCAACTTGAGGAACTCCAGAGAATGGCGGGCGGATATTCCGCTTTCGGGTCCCTGGTCAGCAGCCGTTCCAGTTCTTCCGCGGGAGAAGCTCCTTCGTAGAGCAGGCGGTGAACACCCCTGGAGATGGGCATGTCCACGGAAAGCTTCCGGGCGGCCTCGGTCACGGCCCGAACGGTAAAGGCTCCTTCCGCCACCTGCCCGATCTCCGTCCTCGCCTCCTCGAGGGAAAGTCCCCGGCCGAGAGCCATGCCGAGCCTGAAGTTTCTCGACTGGGTGCTGTAGCAGGTGAGAACCAGGTCTCCCATTCCCGCAAGGCCGGCGAGCGTCAGGGGGTGGGCCCCGAGGGCCTCGCCGAACCGCATGATTTCTGCAAGTCCCCTGCTGACCAGCGCCGCCCTCGCATTGTCCCCCAGCCCGAGGGACGAAGCCAGCCCGGAGGCGATGGCCATGATGTTCTTCACCGCCCCTCCCGTTTCTGTTCCGGTAACGTCATGGGAGGTATAGAGCCGGAGCCGGGTCGTATTGAGCAGGGACTGCCAGAAGAGGGCGGAACCGTCCTTTCCCGAGGCCACGGTCACCGCCGTGGGCAGGCCCCTTGCCACCTCTTCGGCGAAACTCGGGCCGGAGAGAACTGAATAGAGGGCACGGGGAAGAATTTCCCCCACGATCTCGCTGATCCGCTTCCCCGTGTCGATCTCGATGCCCTTTGCCACGTTGCAGATCTCCGTCCGGTCGGTGCAGAAGGACTCCAGGGCGGGGAGGAACCCCCGGAGCGTCTGGGTGGGGAGGGCCAGGATCCAGTAGTGGGAATGCAGGGCGGCCTCCGTGATGTCCGGTGTGGCTGAAATCCCTGCCGGGAGAGAAATCTCCCGGAGATAGTCGGGATTTGTCCCCGAGGCGTTGATTGCCCGTGCCTGCTCGCTCCTCCTGCACCAGAGGCAGACGGAGTGTCCCGAGGATGCCGCCGACGCCGCAAGCGCGGTGCCCCAGCTTCCTCCGCCGAAAACCGTCAGGTCAGCCATGGTGTACCTCCTTTCGCTTCCAGTCCTTTTTTTCGGAATTGCCCGGCGTGAACAGAAGCAGCACCGAGCCCCCGAACATGAGGATGCTTCCGGCGAGGATCGCCGGGACGAGGGACCCCGTCAGGTCCCGAAGAAATCCGGAGACCAGGGGAGCCACTACGGCAGACGACATGATGGTGCCGTTGAAAAAACCGATGGCGGCACCCATGGAGCCGGGGTGCCTTCTGCTGACGATGTCCCCGATCCACGCGACGGCGACCGGAGAGAATGCGGTGTTGCTGAAGAGGCCGAAGAAGAGCAGGGTGGCGATGATGGCCGGTGCGCTTTCCACCCTTGTGAGGAGGAATAGTGCGGCGGCGCTCACGGGAAGGACGAAGAGGGTTGTCCGTTTCCTTCCCAGGCGGTCGGAGAGCCTGCCCCAGAGGACTCCCCCGGGAAGGGCGGTCAGGGCGATGAGGCCGGTGTAGAGTCCCGACTGGTTGAGAGAGAAGCTCCGTTCCGCCTGGAGAAAGGTCGGGCCCCAGGTGGCCGCCGCCCAGAAACCGTACAGCGATGTGAAGGTGGCGATGTTGATCTTCCAGATGTCCCTGTCCCTGAACAGCTTTTTATACACCGCAAGGGAGGGGGAGCTTTCGTTCTTCACGTCGGGCAGGTATTTTTTGAACAGGGGGAGCATGAGGGCCGTGGGAACGGCGAGAAGAAGAAAGGGAGTCCTGTAGTTCCCGAAAAACTGGTACAGGGGGCCGCTCACAGCCATTCCGCCGAGAATGCCGAGGGCCATGCCCATGCCGATGAGTCCGGAGCTGATGCCCCGCTTTTCCGCCGGGACGGTGGAGAGCATGGTCCCGAAGCAGCAGGGGTAATAGGCTCCGGCGCCGAGTCCGTGGAGAGCCGAGAAGAAGACCAGGAGGGAGAAGGATGTACCGAAGAGGCCGAACCCGAGGATGCCGAGGCCGGAGAGGGCGAACATGGACATGAGTACCCGCTTCGCCCCCCACCTGTCGGCTGCGAGGCCGCTTGGAATCTGGAGCAGGACGTAGAAAAGGAAGTAGGCGCTGGTAATGGCTCCCGCCTGGGTGGAGGTTATTCCCAGGGTGTCGGCGATGACGGAAAGCAGGGGATACAGGGCGGTCCGATCGGCATAGAGAACGGCCCAGCCCAGGATAAGGGCAGCGATCACGATAAATTCCTCCCGGAGTGATGGTGTACGGACTATTGTATCCCTTTTTCCGGCGAAGAGAGGGCGGAAATTGCCAGACTTCCCCCGGAGGGCTAAAATGCTTTCATATAGTTTATCTGCATCCGGGAAGGAGACATGGAAATGGCGCCGGACGACATGGCCATGAGACTGAAGGAGATCCAGGACAAGGTGAGCGAATCCCTGCAGTACAGCATCGACAGCCTGGCCACTCTCCGGGAGGAGGAGCGGGAGCGCCTTTTCGAGATCCGCACCCGCCGGGAGAGCGTGCAGAAGGAGCTGAACGAAGTTATTGTCGCCTCGGAGAAGGCGGAGGCGGAATACAGGCGCTCAAGGCAGATCCTCCTCGATGCGTCCAGGTCCGGGGACGAGTCCAGGGAAAAAGAGGCCTACGAGCGGGCCATGAACCTCATGAAAATCCGCGGCGCCTTCGAGGAGAGGGAAAAGCACCTCGCCGCCCAGCGGGATGACCTTGACCGGGAGGAGCGCCGAATCGAACGGCTCATCACAAGGAGCGAGGAGATGGGCAACCGGTTCAGGGTGGTGCTCAATCTCCTCAACTTCAGCATCGAGGGCGAAGAAAACGGCTCTCTTTCTCCCGAGCAGAGAGATTTCAGCGCGGGGCTCCTGCTTGCGGAAAGGGAAAGCGTATCCCTCGCCCGGGAGCTCCATGACGGGCCGATCCAGAAGTTTTCCGCCGCAGGCCTCATGATCGATCTTGCCGGTGAGTTTCTCTCCAGGGGTGATTTCGGAAAAGCCAGGGAAGAACTGGCCAGAACCCGCTCCCACATCGGGGACGCCCTGGAGGAATTCCGCTCCTTCCTCTTCCAGCTCAACCCTACGGGACTCAAGGACGGCTTCGACGTGGCCCTGAACCGTCTCGTCTCCCAGACTTCCGCCGTTTCCGGGGCGGACGTGCGCTATGCCGTGGAAGGGCAGTCAGACCGGCTTTCCCTTCCCCTGAGGACCGCAGTGTTCAAGATAATCCAGCAGGCTGTGGTCAACGCGGTGAAGAACGGCCGGGCACACCGCATAAGGATACTGGTGAGCATCGGGCGGGAGATGCTCCGGGTGAAGGTGGTCGACGACGGGCTGGGCTTCGACGTTGAAAAAGTGCGCAGCGAGGCGGAGGAAAAGGGTACATGGGGGCTGATGAACATGGAAGACCGGGCCTCCATGATAGGGGGAGAACTCACCATCGCGAGCGAGCCCGGTAAAGGGACCAGCGTCTCCCTGTCGGTGCCCGTACCCCTTCCCAGATAGGCGAAAGGGCCGCTCCCTTCCGGGGCGGCCCTTTTTTCATGCGGACAGTTTTTTCGCGGCTTTTCTCCGTTCCCCGTCGTCGAGGATGATCTTCCTCAGCCGGATGGACTTGGGGGTCACTTCCACCAGCTCGTCCTCCGCAATCCACTCCAGCGCCTTTTCGAGGCCCATCCTCCGCGGCACGTCGAGCTTCACCGTGAAGTCCTTCGTGGAGGACCGGTGGTTCGTGGCCTGCTTCCGCTTCGTGGGGTTGCAGGGCATGTCGCTGGGACGGGAATTCTCGCCCACGATCATCCCGGTGTAGATTTTGTCCATGGGAGAGACGAACAGGGTGCCCCTCTCCTGGAGGTTCTCCAGCTGGTAGCTCGTGGCCTCCCCGGTATCGAGGCTCACCAGGGCGCCCCTGCTGCGGGGGGTTATCTCCCCCGTCCAGGGGGAATACCCTGAGAAACGGGAAGACATGATGCCCAGGCCCCGGGTATCGGTGAGGAACTCGCCCCGGTAGCCGATGAGTCCCCGGGTGGGGATGTTGAAGAAAATGCGCATGAGCCCGGTACGGAGGTTCTGGATCTCCTTCACCCGGGCCTTCCGCCTCGAGAGCTTTTCAAACACCACGCCCTGGTATTCCTCCGGGATGTCCACCACCAGATCCTCCATGGGCTCGTGAAGGGCGCCGCCGATCTCCTCGGTGATCACCTCGGGCTTGGAGACGCAGAACTCCATGCCTTCCCGGCGCATCTCCTCGATGAGGATGGCCAGCTGCAGCTCTCCCCGGCCGGAGACCTTCACTCCGTCCGGCCGTCCCAGGTCTTCCATCCGAAGGGCCACGTTGACGTGCATCTCCCGTTCCAGCCTCGCCTTGAGCTGCCGGAGGGTGATGGCCTGTCCCTCCTGCCCGGAGAAGGGGCCGTTGTTCACCAGGAAGAACATGGAGACCGTGGGTTCTTCTATGTCGAGGGGCGGAAGGGCCTGCCCCTCGAGCTCGGATGAGGAGAAAGTATCCCCGATGCCGATTTCCTTCGGCCCGGAGATCCAGACGATGTCTCCCGCCGAGGCTTCTTCAACTTCAAGGCGCTCCAGTCCCCGGGTGACGAAAATCTGGACGGCCTTTGTGCGTTCCGACTCCGTGACGGAGAAATTTTCGTTTTCCTTGTCGGAAGGGTTTTCCCAGCGGGTGGCCATGCGGAGAAACTCTTCACCCTTCCGGATTTTTCCCTGGAGGATCTTCCCGCAGCCCATCCGGCCGGTGTATTCGTTCCATGCCAGGGTGCTCACCTGCATTCTGAAGGGAGCCTCCTCGTCGGCCAGCGGGGGCTGAACGCAGCGGATGACGGCCTCAAACAGGGCGTCCATTCCCTTCGACTCTCCGCCCTCGATCTCCGAGAGATCCGAAACGGCCCATCCCGCAAGGCCTGAACCGTAGAGCACGGGGAAATCCGCCTGCTCCTCTGTGGCCCCGAGCTCGAAGAAGAGGTCGAAGGTGGCGTTGAGAGCAAGGACCGGGTCAGCTTCCTTGCGGTCCACCTTGTTGATGTAGACGAGGGGTTTCAGTCCCATGCGGAGCGCGTGGGACAGGACGTACCGGGTCTGGGGCATGGGACCTTCGCCGGCGTCCACGAGAAGGAGTACCGAGTCCACCGTGGAAAGGATGCGCTCCACTTCCCCGGAGAAATCGGCGTGGCCGGGAGTGTCGATGATGTTGATGCGGCAGCCCTTCCATTCCACCGTGCAGTGCTTGGCCCGGATGGTGATGCCCTTTTCCCGCTCGAGCTCGTTGTTGTCCATGATCCGTTCTTCAACCCGGGCGTTTTCCCGGAAAACCTGGGCTGCCCTGAAAATGGAGTCGATGAGGGTGGTCTTGCCGTGGTCGATGTGGGCGATGATGGCGATGTTGCGTATGTGTTCCGCTCTTTTCATAAAATATCCGTTCCTCCGGTGCAGTCGGACTTGGTGGTTCTTCTCTGCAGGGGAAAAATGATACATCCTGCGGAAATGAAATGCAAGAGTATTCCGCTGAAATCAGAAACCTGAATCATAATGGAAGCCGCCGTGCCTGCCGGTCATGGGCAACGCCCGGGAAAGCGCCGTTCCCTGCGGGCCCGGTTTCCGTCAAAGTAGGCTCTGTATCGACCGTTCGAGCTCGTCCCGGGCAGGAACGCCCTCGAAGGCCTTCCTGCCGTTCAGTATCCAGACGGGGTCCGTCCCCCGGACCCTGTACCGGAAAAGGTCGAAAAAGGAGAAGATGCTTCTCGGATCCATGACCGAAATATCGACCCTGTCGCCGAAGGTTTCCCTGATGCCCGAAAGGAGAGCGCTGATGTCAGCCATGGTGTCCTGTCTCCCCTCGACCTGCTCGCCTCCCGGTATGTAGGCACCGCAGCCTCCGCTGCCGCCGGAGGAACTGCGTTCCATGATCAGTTTCAGCTTGATCTGCGCCATGTTCTCCGCCTCCTTCTCAATTATAAAAACATTACACCAAAAAAACGGAAATAAGAACTCTGTTTTTCTGCGGATTTTTTCATCCGGAGCGGAACGGTTTGATCTGATTCCGCCCTGGAAACAATCACTCCGGACTCTTCGGGGAAGGGCGTAACGGCCGTGTTTGATGTGACGTCAACCTTCCCGCTTCGGGTCATACCCTTTCTCTTCCGGAACGGAATGATTTCGAAAAAATGGCTGATTTTTTAAATTGCATTGTAAGGGTGATACACTGTCTGGCAAATGGAGGCCTGTTGTTAGGTTTTCTGCCGTGGGGGGATGAGCATGTACGCCATAGGAGTGGATATCGGAGGGACCAAGTGCGCCGTCTGTCTTGGAGAAGCGGAAAGGGACACTCTCCGCGTGATCTGCAAAGGAGAGCCCAGAAAAACGGCGGAGTATTCTCCGGAGCTTATGCTGGAGGGACTTCTCGACGACGTGAAAGAATGTCTGTCCCGTGTTCCTGCGGGAGAGACGGTGGCGGGAATCGGCATCAGCTGCGGCAATCCCCTCGACAGCAGGACAGGACTGATTTTATCACCCCCGAATCTCCCCGGATGGGATAGGATCCCAGTGGTGGACTGGTTCCGCAGGGGAACCGGACTTCCCGCCTGGCTGTGCAACGACGCCAACGCCGGTGCTCTGGCCGAGTGGCGGTTCGGTGCCGGCAAGGGGTGCGAGCACATGATCTTCCTGACCTTCGGGACCGGCTTCGGAGCAGGCCTCATCCTGAACGGGAGGCTGTACTGCGGCGCCTGCGACGCGGCGGGGGAGACGGGGCACGTCCGCATCGCAGCCCACGGTCCGGCGGGGTACGGCAAAATCGGCTCCCTGGAGGCTTTCTGCAGCGGAGGAGGCATTGCCCAGCTCGCCCGGACCTATGCCCTCCGGGAGATACAGAAGGGAAAGCCTCCCGCTTTTTGTCCCGGTCCCGGCAGCCTTGGGAACCTGACCGCCGAGTCCGCTGCCCGCGCCGCCCGCCAGGGGGATCCCACGGCAAGGGAGGTTTTTGAGCTTTCCGGCGCTCAGCTCGGGCTCGCCCTGGCGATGCTTATCGATCTTTTCAATCCCCAGCGCATCGTTCTCGGCGGCATCTTTTCACGATGCCGCGACCTCATCTGGCCCGTCGCCGAAGGGGTGATCCGAGAGGAGGCCCTTCCGGCCTCCCGAATGGCTTGTGATGTGGTCCCATGCGGGTTTGGGGAGGCTGTGGGTGACATGGCTGCCCTGACGGTGGCGCTGTATTATGGGGAACAGAAGGAGAGTTGAACGGCGGATGAAAAGAGTGTCCGGACATGGGGCAGACCTTCAGCGAAGGGCTGCCCCCCGGACCCGGTTTTTGTTACAGCAGGCGCTGTATCGACTGCTCGAGCTCGTCCCGGGAAGGAACCCCCTCGAAGACCTTCCTGCCGTTCAGAATCCAGACGGGATCCGTTCCCCGGACCCTGTACCGGAAAAGGTCGAAAAAGGAGAAGATGCTTCTCGGGTCCATGACTGAAATATGGACCCTGTCGCCGAAGGTCTCCCTGATGCCCGAGAGAAGAGCGCCGATCTCTTCCGCCGAGTCCTTCCTCCACTCAGTCTCTTCGCTTCCGGGAACGTAGGTGCTGCAGCCTCCGCTGCCGCCGGCAGCGCTGCGCTCCATGATCAGTTTCAGCTTGACGTTTGCCATTTTCTCCGCCTCCTTTCTGGTAACATTTAATAATACACCAAAAAGTCGGAAAAGTGAACTCTGTATTTGAGTCCGCGGATTTCTCCCCCTGGGAGAACGGTGCAAAATTGACTTTCCCTTTCGTGAGCAATAAAATTACTCGTGACAAAATTCCCGTAAAGAAGGCACTCGTATGCTTGAATCTCTCATCACTTCAAAAACCAGGGCCCGGCTGCTGCTGAAGTTTTTTCTGAATCCTGGAACCAGCGCCTATCTCCGCGGTCTTGCCGACGAGTTCGGCGAGTCCACCAACGGCGTGCGGGTGGAGCTGAACCGCCTGTCCGAGGCGGGGCTGCTGGAGTGCGCCGACGAGGGCCGGACAAAGGTGTACCGGGCGAACACGGCCCACCCCCTGTTCCCGGAACTGCAGCGGATCGCCGCCAAGACCCTGGGGATCGACCAGGTGGTGGAACAGGTGATACGCCGGCTGGGCAACGTGGAGATGGCCTTCGTGACGGGAGACTACGCCCGGGGGATCGATTCCGGGCTCATCGACCTGGTCCTTGTGGGAGAGATCGACAGAAGCTATTTCGACCATCTTTCTGACAAGATCGAGAAACTCATCGGGCGGAAGATCCGGGGACTGATTTTGACCAGGGAAGAACTCTCCCGGCTGAAGGGGCGCCTGGAGGCCGAGAATGCCCTGCTGCTCTGGGACGGGGACGGAAAGACGGGATGAAGGGGGAGAGGCCGTGATTCTTGTTACCGGCGGGGCCGGGTTCATCGGGAGCCACGCCTGCGTGGCCCTGGCGGAAGCGGGGTATGATGTCCTGATCGCGGACAATTTTTCCAACAGCAGCCCCGACGTGCCCGTACGGCTGGAGCGTCTCGCCGGCCGGCCCATGAAGTGTGTCCGGGCCGATGTCCGGGACAGGGAAGCCCTCGACCGTCTTTTCCGGGACCACGCCGTTTCCGCCGTGATCCATTTCGCGGGGCTGAAAGCCGTGGGGGAGTCGGTGGCGAAGCCCCTGGAGTATTACGGGAACAATCTCGGCTCCACACTGGCTCTCTGCGGCGCCATGGCGGCCGCGGGGGTGAAGCGGCTGGTCTTCAGCTCCTCCGCCACGGTCTACGCCACGGGCTCGACCATGCCCCTGGACGAGGACTCTCCCCTGGGATGCACCAACCCCTACGGGTGGTCCAAGTTCATGATCGAGCAGATGCTGCGGGACCTTTCGGCGTCGGACCCGGAGTGGTCCATCGCCCTCCTGCGGTACTTCAATCCCATCGGGGCCCACGAAAGCGGCCTGATCGGCGAGGATCCCAGGGGCATCCCGAACAACCTCTTTCCCTACGTCTGCCGTGTGGCCTCCGGGCTCCTGGAGAAACTCTCCGTTTTCGGCGATGACTATCCCACCCCTGACGGCACGGGCGTAAGGGACTATATCCATGTCTGCGACCTGGCCGAAGGGCACGTGAGCGCCCTCAGGTTTCTCGAGGGCATGCGCGGGGCTGAGGCCTTCAATCTGGGGACCGGAAAAGGAACGTCGGTGCTTGAGCTGGTCAGGGCCTTCGAGAGAGCCTCTGGAAGAGCCGTTCCCTTCGAGACAGTCGGGCGGCGGCCCGGTGACATCGCCGCCTGCTATGCCCGGACGGACAGGGCCAGGGACGTGCTCGGCTGGACGGCGAAGCGCACCCTGGACGACATGTGCCGTGACGGGTGGAACCGGGAACTCCTGAGGGAAACCCGGGAAAAGTAAGGAAAACGCCCCGGCGGGCTGATCCCCGCCGGGGCGTTTTTTTCTTTAACCGGAAGGGATCAGAAGGCCCTGAAGCCCACCACGTCCTCGCGGATCTTGAGGTAGCGTTTCTTGGTGATGTCCATGTGTTCCTTCTCCATATCCTTGATCTTGGCGAACATCATGGAAGTTTCGCCCTGGCTCTCTTTTTCCAGGCGCTCGTAGAACTCCATGGCGCGCATCTCGGAGAGATAGGCGGCGGAAGCAATGCGCAGCACGGATGTGACGTCGCCGAAGTCCTTTGTCTGGACCTTCAGCTCCGGGGCCACCACCAGATTGTGGTCGATGGGGCACTTCTCGCCGTACATCTTCTCGTAGTAGTTCAGGAGGCTGGCCTCGTGTTCGCTCTCCCAGTCGGAGAGCTCCAGCAGCTCCTTCTTGAGGTGTTCCTCGTCCACGCTGTCGGCCCACATTTTATAGAACTGCTTTGCCTCGATCTCTGCATGGACGCCGTACCGGAGAGCTTCCTTCATGTCGAATGCCACTGTCATATTCCATCCCCTCCTGATATATAGGTTATTTCCGCTCCTCATTATACCCCAAGCCGGAGAAAATTCCAAAAACATAAATTGAATTCAATCCACACCGGGGCATTTGCCTTTCAAAAGCTCCCGGCCTGTGAGAGAATGAAAACAGAATGTATTTCCGATGAAAGGCTGGGATAGTCAATGGATTTGTGGAAATCGGTCAGGGAGATCGAAGAGGATGTGGTGGCATACCGCCGCCATATTCACGAGAATCCCGAGCTGAGCCTGAAGGAGTTCGACACCGCCGACTACGTGGAGTCGGTGCTGAAGGAGGTCGATGGAATCGACTCGATCCGACGGATCTCCCCTACGGGAATTCTCGCCGAGGTGCGGGGGGCGAAGCCGGGAGAGGGCCGGTGCATCGCCCTGAGAGGGGACATGGACGCCCTTCCGGGCGACGAGATGGCCGACGTACCCTTCAAGTCCAAACGGCCGGGGGTGGTCCATTCCTGCGGGCACGACGTCCACACCGCCCTGCTGCTGGGCGCGGCCAGGATCCTGGCCCGTCACAGGAGCGAGTTCGCCGGGACGGTGAAATTTTTCTTCCAGCCCGCCGAGGAGGTTCTCGGAGGAGCGATCCAGTTCTTGGCGGCCGGTGCCCTGGAAAATCCCCGGGTGGAGGCCGCCGTGGGCATTCACGTGTTCTCCGAGCATGACGCGGGCATCATCTCCTCCAGGAAGGGCCCCATGCTCGCCGGTGCCGACGGCCTCACCATCGGGGTGAAGGGCTGCCAGTCCCACGCGGCCCATCCCCACACGGGGCGGGATGCCGTGGTCATCGCCGGACAGGTAATCGGAGCCCTCCAGACGATCTCTTCGCGGTTCGTGGCCCCCACCGACCCCGTGGTGGTGACCATCGGGCAGATCAACGGCGGGATCGCCAGGAACATCATCGCCGGAAGCGTGACGCTCGAGGGGACCATCCGGACGGTGAAGCCCGAGACCAGGGAGAGGGTCCACCGGGAACTGGAAAAGATGGTCCCCGCTCTCGCCGAAGCCATGGGCGGCTCCGCTGCTGTGGGGATTCAGAGAGGAACACCGCCTCTGATCTGTGACGACGGGCTCGTGGACAGGCTGGAGGCGGTGACGGAAAAGCTGCTGGGAAAGGACCGGTACGTCTCCCTTCCCGACCCGTCCATGGGCGGAGAGGATTTCGCCTTCATCATGGAGAAGGTGCCGGGGCTCTTCATCCGTCTCGGCGTGAAGCGTCCCGGAGGGCCCGTGACACCGGGCCATTCGGTGGACTTCTTCGCCGACGAGTCGGCCATCGCCCCGGGGCTCGCGGTCTTCGCCGGGACGGCCCTGGACTACCTCGGGGTGCCGCTGGAGTAGGCTGGCAGAGGCAACGCTTCTCGCTGCCTCTGGATTCTGTCGAAACCCAAATCCGAAATTTCCCCTGGCAGCGAGCACCGGTAACGCTCCCCGCTGCCCGTCGATGTTCTTCGCTCATCCTAAATCCGCAGGTTCTTTCCTTCAAGTAAAGGGATAACTCCCCGGACGGGGAAATGAACTGTTTTCGTTTCCCCGTTTCCTTTCTTTCTTACCCTTTTTCAGGTTTTTCAGGTCTT
>NZ_SORI01000006.1:0-18895 GCF_004366815.1 Aminivibrio pyruvatiphilus
AAGACCTGAAAAACCTGAAAAAGGGTAAGAAAGAAAGGAAACGGGGAAACGAAAACAGTTCATTTCCCCGTCCGGGGAGTTATCCCTTTACTTGAGGGAACGAACCTGCGGATTTAGGGGAACAGTGGCATCTTGACCTTTCCTGATTGGTCATGGTAGACTGATCTAACAAAGACTCTATTTCGGAGGTGAATACATCATGGAAAGAAACGGAATAACCACAATGAAGGGAAATCCCATGACCCTGGTGGGTCCCGAATTGAAGGTCGGAGACAAGGCCCCCGACTTTACAGTGCTTGACCAGACCATGGGGAAGAAGACCCTCAAGGATTACGACGGCAAAATAAAGGTCATCTCGGTCACCCCGTCCCTGGACACACCCGTGTGCGACCTGCAGATCCACTGGTTCAACGAGGACGCTGCCAACCAGCCCGCAGACGTGGCGGTGCTGAACATTTCCATGGACCTGCCCTTCGCCATACGGCGGTTCTGCGCCACCGGAGGCATCGACAAGACGGAAGCCCTTTCCGACCACAGGGACGCTTCCTTCGGGACCAACTGGGGCGTGCTGATGAAGGAGCTCCGCCTCCTGGCCCGGTCCATCTTCGTGGTGGACAAAGAGAACGTGATCCGGTACGTGCAGATCGTCCCGGAGCAGACCACAGAGCCTGATTACGAGGCAGCCCTGACCGCCCTGAAGGCGCTGGTGTAGATTCCTTTTCGTCACTGCGCTGCGGGACCCGGGAAAAACCGGGTCCCGCAGTTTTATCAGTGGTTCCGGAACCCTGTCATCCTTCCGTGCTGAGAAGCTTCCTGGCCACGTCCTCCAGCACCGCCGACACGGAAGCCACTTCCTCGCTCGAGGCGGCGATCCCCTCGATGAGACGGGCCTGCTCCTGGATGATTTTCAGCAGGACTTCCGTGTTTTCGTTGATCTCGTAGGTGGAGGTGCGGAAGTAGTCGAGGATGTCCCTGATGTGCTTCGCCGATTCCGTGGACCGGACGGCGAGCTTTCTCACCTCGTCGGCCACTACGCCGAAGCCTTTTCCCAGTTCCCCGATCCTCGAAGCCTCGATGGAGGCGTTGAGGCCGAGAAGGTTGGTCTGCTTGGCCACCCCTTCGATGATTCCCACCACCTGCTCGGTGCCGGCCACCCGCTCCACGGCGGTTCCGGTGATGGAGATGAGGGTCTCCCCGGCGGCACGCATCTCCTCCATCTGGCCGTTCATTGTCTGGAGGGCGTCGGCGATCTGGCTGGTGGTGGCCCGAAGGGTTTCGGAGGTCTCCCGGATGGAGTTCTGCCTTTCCACGTTTTCCGCCAGGATGACGCAGCCCACCGCTTCACCCCCGGCATTGAACACCGGCATGGAGTGGGCGATGTAGGGGATGCCGAAGGGGGATTCCTCTTTCCCGAACTCCTTGACTATGGGCCGTTTCTCTTTCATGCACCGGCTCCCGGCCGATCCCTCGGCGAGCCTGTCCCCCGGCTTCCTGTTGATGTTGATCGTCCTGCCGGGTACGTAGGCGATGTAGGTGTCGCCCTCGATGACGGCAAAACTCATGTCGCCGGGGATAAACCTGTGGATGATACGGGCGGCTCCCGCAAGGGCCCTCAGGGCCTCCCGGCCCTCCAGCGTGCGTATTTCCCCGATTTCGTTCATGGTGACCACCTTCCCCGGTTGCCCGTTCGGTTTTCTTTTCCGTTCAATATTACAGGAACCTTTCCTCCGATAAAAGAGGATACAATAAACACCGAAAAAAAGTGCAAAGGAGTGTTGCCCGTGATAGCAAACCTGTTCGACTGTTTCTTTTTCGACCTCGACGGAGTGCTGTACGTGGGGGGAGAAACCACGCCCGGCGCGGCTGAGAGCCTGGATACGCTGAGAAGTATGGGGAAGGCCATACGGTTTCTGACGAACAACCCCACCACACGGGTTCGCATCGCTGACCGACTGCGGGGGCACGGCATCGCCGCCGAGATGGACGAGATCGTCACCGCCGGTTCGGCCACGGCGAAATACCTCGCCGAACAGGGAATCACACGGGCATGGGTCATCGGCGAGTCCGGCCTCCACAGGGAGGTTGAGATGGCGGGAATTCTGCCTGCAGGTGAAAAGGACTGCGAGGCGCTCGTCCTCGGCTGGGACGAGACCGCCACCCTGGCCATGGTCCGCAGGGCAGCCCTGGCGGTGCGGAACGGGGCGCTCTTCGTGGCCACGAACATCGACCGGACATTTCCCACGGCGGAAGGACCCGTGGCCGGGGTCGGCGCCCTGGTGGAGGCAATCCGAACAGGATCGGGCAGAGACCCGGTGGTGGTGGGCAAACCCTTTCCGCCCATGTTCAGCGAAGCCCTCACTTCGGCGGGTTTTCCCAGGGACCGGACAGTGATGGTGGGAGACACGCCCGAGGTGGACATCCTGGGTGCTCACCGGGCCGGCGTCTCCGCTATCCTCATGGGCGGCGCCCCCCTTTCCGGAGAGGGCGATTTCCGGCGTCCCGACGGGCACATTTCCTCCCTTCCGGAACTCTTTTCGCCCGGGAGGACCTGCGGCAGGTGGTCCCTTCCGACAACGGAGTGAGCCTTTCTACCCGCTTTTACCGGGACTCCTCCTCCGGGTGAAGGTTCCTCACCCGGGCAGCAAAACGGTCCATCTCCTCTTCAAGGGCTTTCGCCAGGGGAAGAATTTCTTCCGCCGGATGTTCCTTTTGCAGGAGCTTTTCGATTTTCGCCGAGAGAGAATTGATTGCCTCAAGGCCGAGGGAAAGGGACACCCCCCTGAGTCCATGAGCCCATTGACACGCATCTCCCGCCATTCCCGCTTCCAGGGCGGCCGCTATTCGCCTGCCGTCTTTTTCGTGCTGGTCGGCGAACTGGCGGAGAAGTCCGAGAAAGAAGGGGACATCCCCCCGTACCGATCTGAGCCCGGTTCGGACATCAAGTCCGGGAAGGGCTTCAAGCTCCGGCGGAAGAGCCGCTGGTGGAGAAGCCGACGGAACAGCCGGGCATATTTCAGGTTCGGGAACGGTTCTCCCGCCGTGAATACGGGGAATCCATTCCGCCAGGGTCATCATGAGCCCGTCGGGTTCGAGAGGCTTGGACAGGTGGGCATCCATTCCAGCCCCGAGACATCTTCTGCCGTCTTCCTCGAAAGCATTGGCGGTCATGGCCACGATAGGGACTGTCTTTCCCCCCGGGAGGGCCCTGATGGCGCGGGTGGCCTCCAGGCCGTCCATCACGGGCATCTGCACGTCCATGAAGATCATGTCGAAGACACCAGGCGAGCGGCCGAATATGTCCACGGCCATCCGGCCGTTCTCCGCGATGGTAGTTTCCATTCCTGCGGAATCGAGGAGCGCGCAGATCACTTCCCGGTTGACCTTGTTGTCCTCAGCCAGGAGAACGTGCCCTCTGCGCGGTTCCTTTCTTTCTCCGCCGGTATCCCCGGACCTGATCCCTGTCGGAATTGCCGGCGGCGATTCTGCCAGGAGGTCGCAGAGCCTGGATGGAGTGAGCGGTTTGGCCAGAAAGCGGTGTTGTTCCGTCCGCCGGGCGCCTCCGAAGGGAACCAGAAGGTACAGTTCCGGCAGGTGAAGGCCGCCGGCCGCCCTGAGGGCCCCGGAGGTAATGATTCTGTCGGCCCCGGGCATGTCCCGGTCAAGAAAGAGGAGATCCCAGGGAGCGTCACTTTCTTCCGCCCTCCGTATTTCATCCAGGGCGGAAGGAACATCGGAGGCCTCTCCCGCCTGCATTCCCAGCTCTCCAAGCATCCGGGCGAGGATCTCCCGGTCCTCCGGCGACCGGTCCGCCACAAGGGCCCGTCTGCCAATGAAGGATACGAGGCGGTCGCTCTTTTCGGGAAGGGAGGAAGAGACACCGAAGGGGATTTCGAAAATGAAGGCGCTTCCCTTTCCGGGCTCGCTCTCAGCCCGGATGTTTCCTCCCGCCATTTCCACGAGCCGCCTGCTGATGGCGAGCCCCAGTCCCGTGCCTCCGTACTGCCTGGTAGTGGTGGCATCAGCCTGCATGAAATCCGTGAAAAGATCCTCCATCTGCTCCCCTGTCATGCCGATGCCCGTATCGAACACTCCAAAGCGCAGAAGCACCGAATCATCCCGCCACTCCGCCGCCTCTGCCGTTATGGAGACCCCTCCCTTTTCGCAGAACTTGATGCCGTTGTTCACGAGGTTCAGGAGCACCTGGCGGAACCGGCAGTCGTCCCCCAGGAGCACCGGGGGGATGGACCGGAGGTCCGTTCTCAGTTCCAGGCCCTTGCCGGAAGCTTCTTCCGCCACGAGACCGCAGACCTGGTCGATGATCCGGGACGGCTCGAACTCCCGGATTTCCATTTCAAGGCGGTTCGCCTCGATCTTGGAAAGGTCGAGGACATCGTTGATGATCCTGAGAAGCTGATGGGACGCCTCCAGCAGCCTGTCGGCGTATTCCTGCCGGGCGTCGTCCGCGGGGGATTTTTTCAGAAGGTGGGCGAATCCGATGACGGCATTCATGGGAGTCCGGATTTCGTGGCTCATGTTGGAGAGGAAAGCGCTCTTCGCCCTGCTCGCCGCCTCAGCCCGCTCCTTCAGCTCGTTCGCCAGGGCGGTCTCGTGGGTGAGCTGCTCCCGCAGAAGCTTGTCCGTGGAGATGTCGATAATGTACATTATGGCGTGGGTCACCCTGCCCTCCCGGTCGAAGACGGGATGACAGTACCACCTGTAGTATCCGCCCTCCCGGGCCCCGGACGTCTCCTCCTGGAAGGGCAGCCCTGTCGCGGCAACCTCCCTGAGAGGGCAGACCCTTTCAGAAGGTGAGCAGGGCCCCTGCGTGCCGAAGAACAGTTCGTGACAGGTTCGTGCCCCTTCGGGGCGGAATGCCGCAGCGGCGTCGTTCTGTATGACAAGGGAATAGTCCGATGCGTCGATGACGCAGAAAGGATAAGAGAAGGACTTGAGTATGGTGGTGAGAAAGCTCCGCTCCACGTCGAGCTTCTTCATGGCATTTTCGAGGTCCGCCGTACGGTAGGCCACAAGGTTTTCCAGGTTCTGGCGGTAGAGTTCGAGGCGCTGCTCGGAATTCACCTGGAGGGTGACGTCCCTCACGGTCCCCAGGCCTGCGGCGGGAACCCCCCGGGAGTCGAATTCCACCTCCGCCCGCTCCTCCAGCCAGCGGGTTTCGTCTCCTCGGAGAATTCTGTGGCGGAGGAAGTAGGGCTCTCCCCGGAGAGCTCTGTTCCAGGCCTCTTCCACCGTTTTCCTGTCGGCGGGAAATATTAGGGAATAAAACATCTCGAGAGTGACGGGGCTTCCCGAAGGAACGCCGAAAATCCTGTATGTTTCTTCGGACCATGCGATCACGTTCCCGGGAATGTCAATCCGCCAGTGGCCTGTCCGGGCCACCTCCTGGGCCTTTTTCAGGAACATTTCGCTCTCCTTCAGTTTTTCGAGAGCATCGAGCCGTTCCCTGTTCAGGAGGACCATCCCCGCCTTGCCGGCGACTTCGGTGAAAAAGAGGGTATCCTCCGCCGTCCACGGGGAATCCCCGTTCCGGCACTCCAGCAGGAGGCATCCGAAATTTCTGTCCCCGAAGACTATGGGAAAGTGAAGGGCGGTACCCGGAAGGCCGGAGGAAACATCCTCCCCGGCCTGGAGGACGGAAAACCTGGTGACTCCGAGGTCCCTGCCCAGAAGCTCCGAAAGATCCGATTCAAAACGGGAAATATCCCCGGCCGTGACGGAGTCCAGGGAGACAATTTCCTTCATGAGACGTTCATACAGGGCGAGCCGTTCCGCACGGGCCGGCGAGCTCCTGTGGGCTGTGCTCCGGGCTGTGTTCTTTCCTCTCCGGTACAGGTACCTCCCCGGAAGAATGCCCTTTCTCATGCTTTCACGCTCCCTGCCGTTCATACGGCACAGCCCTTCCCGTACGGAAAGGGCTGTGCCGGAACCAGTTTCAGCTCAGCGATGCCAGGACATACCCGACGACGATGGACACTGACCAGAGGATCCCCCCAAAGAGCATGCCCCCGGCTCCCGCCTTTTTCACCACGGAACGGTGGAGACCGAACCCCACCATGTAGAGGGCCGCGGCCATGAACACCTTCCCCGCAGAAGCAAGGCTTTTGAAGAGGACCGGGAAGGGAAGCACCGAGGCGGCGGCCGACGCGAGAAGAAAGAGAACGATGAAGAGGGGTACCGAGAGCTTTCCCTTCTCTCCCTGCCGGAGGGAGAGGACAAAGACGATGGGGGTGATCCACAGGGTCCGGGTGAGCTTCATGATGGTGGCCGTGGACAGGGAGGTATCCCCCAGAAAGGCGGCGGCACCCACCACGGAACTGGTGTCGTGGATGCTGAGGGCGCACCAGATGCCGTACTGCTCTGGGGAAAGAGACACCGCACCGGCCAGCAGCGGAAAGGCGAAGAGGGCCACGGTGTTCAGCAGGAAGACCACGCCCATGGCGACCCCGATCTCTTCGTCCCGGGCCTTCATCACCGAGGAGACGGCGGCTATGGCGCTGCCGCCGCAGATGGAGGTACCGAAGGTGATGAGTTTCATGGTATCCCCGTCGAGGCGGAAGAACCGGAGCAGGAAATACCCCAGGGAGATGATCACGCCAAGGCTCACCGCCGTCTGCCAGAACCCCTGTCCTCCCACGGAGATCACCTGCCCGATGTTCAGGCCGAATCCGAAGAGAACCACCGCCGTGTTGAGGGCGAGTTTCCGCATTTTCCCGAGGCCTGACGGAGCCGCCGACGGCACGGTGTTGCTCACCGCCGCGCCGAGAAGCAGGGCAATGCCCACCGCCCAGGTCTTCGTGACGGGAAGGAGGGCCAGCAGCACCACGAGGGCGAGAGAGAGAAGAAACGGGACGTTCGTTCGTTTCAGTTCCACTAAGGATTACCTCCGGCCGTCCTCCGGAAACAGCTCCGGGTCGAAATATTTCTGGTAGTGGAAGAGGGCGGACACTCCTCCGGTGTGAAGGAAGAGGATTTTTTCTCCCTTCCTGCAGAACCCCTGCCGGATGAGGTCGATCATTCCGGCGAAAGCCTTTCCGGTATAGACGGGATCGAGCAGGATGGATTCCATCCGGGCCAGCAGGACCACTGTCTTCGTCATGGCGGGGGTGGGCAGGGAGTAGCCCTCGCCCACATAGCCGTCGAAGCACTGGATGAGGCTGTCGGGCAGAGGCTCTTCGATCCCGAGAAGCCGGGCTGTTTCACGGGCGACCTTTTCGACGAGGGGAACCTGCAGGGAATTCGGGCGGCTGATGTTGATTCCGGTGAGGGGAATCCCCGAGCGGTTGGCCCAGAGTCCCACGGCCAGTCCCGCATGGGTGCCGGAGCTGCCGCTGGTGGTGAAAATCCGGTCGAAGGAGACGCCCTTCCGGAAGGACTGGGAGAGGATCTCCTCGGCGCAGGCCACGTAGCCGAGGGCTCCCACGGCGTTGGATCCGCCGCCCGGAATGATGTAGGGTTTCCTGCCCGATACCCTGAGCTCCGCTGCTGTCTTTTCCATTTCGGCGGTCATATCGGCTCCGCCGGAGACCACCCGAATGGAGTCCACTCCCATGAGCTGGAAGAGGAACATGTTCCCCGAGGCTCTCTCGGAATACGTGCCGGGAACCCGCTCCTCGATGATGAAGTGGCACTCCATCCCCTCCTTGCGGGCTGCGGCGAGGGTGAGGCGGCAGTGGTTCGACTGGGGGGCGCCGCAGGTGATCACAGCGTCCGCTCCCTTCTCCAGGGCGTCAGCCATGAGAAATTCGAGCTTCCTGGTCTTGTTGCCCCCCGGGAAGAACCCCAGGAAATCATCCCTCTTGATCCATATCTCGGGGCCGTCAAGAAAAGCGGACAGTCTGTCGAGCCGTTCCAGGGGCGTTTCTCCTTCGGTGTACCTGCGGCGGGGAAAACGGGCGAGATTCACTTTTTCCAGCTCCTTTGATAAAAAATCGAATCTTTCATAAACAGTATACCTTACGGAGGAACAAAAAGAAAAACGTCCCCCCCGGACAGCCGGGAGGGACGCAGAACGATGTTCGTGCAAGAGGAGCTATGCCGCCCCTTCCTCCAGGGATTCCGCAAGGATGTACATCTCGCCGCTCCCGCTGGAGGTCTGAAGCCGGCCCGCAATACGCACGGGGGAACCTTCGCCCTTTCCGCGGAGCCATTCCTGCAGGGCAGGATCAAAGACCCGGACGGGAAGGAAGCTCGTCCGCTCCACGCCGTCATACCCGACGCTCGGATGCCTCAGCGAAAATCTCAGGTAGACGCCGTTCCGGTTTCTTCCGGCCATGTCGCCTTTGGGAAGGTGGATCGAGCCGGTGACCGTGACAGAATTCTCGAAGTTCAACAAAAATCCAACTCCTTGCTCGTTATTGATCCCCCGTCATGAAGGGGTGAAGGAACGATACCACTCTTTGGCCTTTTTCGCAAATTTTTCTTTATTCCTGAATCCGCGGGCTATTGAATGAACCCCTTCTCCCGGAGGAAGGCGGCGGCGATGTCTTCGGGATCCTCTCCTTCGTCGAAGGCCAGGTTCATGGCCGCCATGGCCTGCTCGTCGATGGCCCCGCTGATTTTCTCCACCACGGGGACGAGGCCGGGATATTTTTCCGCGAGGGGCACGGGCAGCACGAAGGCGGCGCTGTAGTCGGGGAAGAAACTTTTGTCGTCCCCGAGAAGGGCGAGGTTGAGCTTTTTTATCCGGGAGTCGGTGGAATAGGCCGCGATGACATCCACTTCATCCTGGGCGAGGGCCATGTACATCATGGCGTACTGCATGGGAAGCACGTCCCTGAAGGTGATGCCGTAGCGCTCCGACCAGCCGGGGTATCCGTCCAGGCGGGTGTCGAAGTTCTCATCGCCTCCCAGTTTCCATTTCGGGGCATGCTCCGCCAGGTCGGAGGCCTTTTTCAGGCCGAGCTTTTCGGCCCTCTCCGCCTTCACGGCCATGACATAGGTGTTGTTGAACCCCACCGGGCGGGTCCAGGTCATGTTGAAGTTCTTCTCGAAGCCTTCCTTCACCATTGCGAAGGTTTCGTCCGAAGGCTTCGACTCCCCCTCGTACCGGAGGATTCCCGTGAGCTGGGTACCCGTCCATGACGGATAGAGGTCGATCTCGTCCGCGGCCATGGCCTGGTGGAGCACGGCGGAACCGGCGAACTCGGTGTTGATAGTGGTTTTGAGGCCCGTGTGCCCGTCGATGAGGAGCTTGGCCATCCAGGCGAGGATGATTGTTTCGTTCACGTTCTGCGAGGCGATGCGGATCGTCCCCCTGTAATCCATGGGGTTGCCTGCCGCAGCGGAAGCGCCGGCGGAACCTGCGAAGAGAACAAGCGCGAGAACAAGTGCTGTCAGTTTTTTCATGGTGTCACTCTCCTTTTTTGGGATTCTTTTCAGTCGGTGTCATCTGCCGCCCCGTGCCTGGCGGCGAGCCGGACCGCCCTGGCGGAGGGGTTGAAGTAATCCTGGGCCCTCTTGAGAATCCAGTCGGCGAAGAGGGCGAGCAGGGTGGCCGGGATGGCGCCCGCAAGAATGATTTCGTTCCGTATGGAGGAAAGGCCCGAGAAGATGAGCCGCCCCAGTCCGCCCCCGCCGATAGCGGAGGCAAGGGTGGCCGTGCCGATGGTCCAGACCATGGCCACCCTGATGCCCGCCACAAGAACGGGCCGGGCCAGGGGAAGCTGAACTTTCACCAGGATCTGGAAGTCGGTCATTCCCATGCCCCTGGCTGCCTGCACATAGGATTTCGGGACGCTCCGGATGCCTGTGTACGTGTTCTGGATCACCGGGAGCATGGCGTACAGGAAGAGAGCACAGATGGCATTGTCGTTGCCGATGCCGAAGACGAAGATGAGAAACCCCAGGAGCGCCAGGCTCGGAATGGTCTGGAACACGTTGGCCAGGCCGATGATGTAGGGGGCCGCCTTTTCGTTCCTCGTGAGGAAAATGCCCAGGGGAACGCAGACCATCACGGTAATGCCCACCGCGATGAGGGAGATCATGATGTGCTCCCCCGTGAGGTTCAGGATGCGCATATAGTTTCTTCCCACGTAGGTGATGAAAAGATCCCATAAGGGCCGCTGCTCAATCATGACTGCTTCCCCTCCTCCCTGCCGCTTCTGAGCCGCTCCACCGCCAGCCGTGCCAGGGCTGCCGACGTGATGACGCCCAGAAAGCGCTCGTCCTCCCCTACGACAGGGATGGAGATATCCCTGTCGGCGAGCATTTCCGCCGCGTCCCGGAGGGTGGCGTCGCCCGCGTAGAGCTTTCTTTCCCGGTAGATGCCCTTCATTACCGTCTCTCCGGCTGACGCCGCCCGGCGCACCCGGCCGAGAAGGGCCATGCCGAGCCACTGGCCGCTTTTGGGATCCACCACCTGGATGAACTCCCTGTCGTTCTCCTCCATGCGCTCGAGCACGTCGGCAGCAGACTCCCACGGGGCCGACATTCCCCAGGGCTCCTCCACGATGGATTCCGCCGGGTCGTCGGGCGACATGCGCGAGAGCCTGTCCTCACCGATGAAGCTCCGGACGAAGTCGTTTTTCGGCGAATTCCGGATATCCTCCGCCGTCCCTTCCTGCTCCACCCTCCCCTTCCGCAGGATGACGATCCTGTCGGAGATGCGGATGGCCTCCCCCATGTCGTGGGTGACGAAGACGATGGTTTTCTTCAGGTTCTTCTGGAGGGAAACCAGTTCGTTCTGCAGTACCTCCCTGCTGATGGGGTCGAGGGCGCCGAAAGGTTCATCCATGAGGATGACCTTCGGGTCCGACGCCAGGGCCCGGAGCACGCCGATCCTCTGTTTCTGGCCGCCGCTGAGCTGGTCGGGAAGGCGGAACCGGTATTTCTCCGGCGGAAGCCCCGCCATGGAGAGAAGTTCGTCCACCCTGGCCCGGGTTTTCTTCGCGGACCACCCGAGCAGGGAGGGCACGACGGAGATGTTTTCCGCCACCGTCAGGTGGGGGAACAGGGAAATTTCCTGCACCACGTACCCGATGCGGCGCCGGAGCTCCACGGGGTCGCACAGGAGGATGTCCTCCCCCTCCACGGTGATTGTTCCCGACGTGGGTTCCTCCAGGCGGTTGATCATCTTGAGGGTGGTGGTCTTTCCGCAGCCCGAAGGGCCGATGAGGCTCACCAGCCCGCCGCTCCGTATTTCAAGATCCAGGCGGTCCACGGCGTTGGTGCCGTCGGGATAGGTCTTCGTCACTTCTTTGAAGACCACGCCGCCCTGTGTGCCGGGCAGATCTCCGTTCATTCCCGTTCCCCCTTTCTTTCCGCGAGCACCTGTCCGAGGGCTTCCAGGAAGAAGGAATTTTCTTCCGCCGTTCCCACGGTCACCCGGATGGAGCGGGGAAAGCCCCAGCCCCCGCAGGGGCGGACGATGACGCCCTTCTCCAGGAGCATGCGGGACACCTCCGAGGCGTCCAGGGGGAGGGTGAAGAAGATGAAGTTGGTGCTGGACGGGAGGACCCGGAGGCCCATGGCCTCAAGGGCGAGGGACACACGCTCCCGCTCCGAAACGATGGCGTCCAGAGCTTTCCGGAAGGCTTCGACGTCCTCCCGCAGGGCCGCCGAGGCTCCCGCGATGGCCGTACGGTTGGCGTTGAAGGGCTCGCTCACCGTGTCGATAACCGTAACAAGCTCCGGCCGGGCGAGGGCGTAGCCGATTCGCGCCCCGGCGAGGCCCCACGCCTTGGAGAAGGTCCTCACCGCCACGAGATTCCGCCTTTCTTCGAGGAGAGCCTTCGTGCGGGGAAGCCTTCCTTGAGCCGCAAACTCGCCGTAGGCTTCATCGAGGACAACCCACGTCCCCTCCGGGAGGCAGCGCACGAAGTCCTCCACCTTTTCGGGATGCAGGGCCAGCCCCGTGGGGTTGTTGGGGTTGTTCAGCCAGACGAGCTTCGTTTTGCCCGTTATCGCCTTTCTCATTTCCTCAAGGTCCATGGAAAAATCCTCTCCGAGGGGAATTTCCCGGAGGACGGCCCCCATGACGAGGGATATTTCCCGGTAGAGCCCGTAGGTCCCCTTTGGCAGGACAACCTCGTCGCCCGGGTCGAGGAAGACCTTCCCCATGGTCTGGAGCATGCCCTCCGCCCCGTGGGACAGGGCGACCCATTCGGGTCCCAGGCCGGACTGACGGGCGATGAGCCCCTTCAGCTCGCGGAAGGAAACATCGGGATAGGTGTTCAGCCTGCCGATCTCTTCGGCCATGGCCGCCCTGGCCGCCGGAAAGGGCCCCCAGGGATTCTCGTTGGACCCCAGCTTCACTATTCTCTCGAGGCCGAGCTCCCGCCGGACCTCCTCCACGGTTTTGCCCGGGGCATAGGGGGAGGCCGATAAAACCGCCTTTCTCACTCCGGGGATCATATCCTCGCCCCCTTCCGGACCTTCACTTCGATGATGGACGGCGTGGAGACCTCAAAAGCCGACTCCAGCGCCTGCCCTATACCGGCGCCCCCTTCGGGGGCGAAATAGGGAATTCCGTAGGCCTGCGCCAGAGACCGGAAATCGGGGTTCCAGTGATCCACGGCGATCCTGGGGCCGCCCTTCCTGTCCTGGGTGCGGCGTATTTCGCCGAATCCGCCGTCGTTCCAGAGCACCACGGGAAGGCAGATCTTCTCCTGCACACCCACCGCCAGCTCCGGAAGAGTGAACTGGAATCCTCCGTCTCCGGTGAGGACCGCAACCCTGCGGTCCGGGAAGGCGCACTTTGTCCCGAGGCCGCCCGGAAGGGCCGCCCCGAGGGTGCCGAACCCGACGGGGTGGAGGAACGTCCTGGGCCGGGAGCAGGGATATTCACTGATGGCGCAGTACGCCGCCCCCGTCATGTCCGCCCAGAGGACGCCCTCGGCGCCAAGAGCCCCTGCAAGGGCCGAGACGGTGTCAAGCAGCAGGGGAAGCTCTTCTTCCACGCCGAGAACGGAACCCAGGGCCTCCCGGCATTCACCGAGGACGGCCGTCCTGCCGGGGAAGGACACGCCGCCCCTGTCGTTCACCGCTCCCGCAAGCATGGGGACCACCTCCTCGCACCTGCCCCCGAGGAACAGGCCCTTCCGGGACGAGGCGAAACCTCCGTCCGTGTCCACCGAGATCATCCCGTCCGGGAAGAGAAACTCCTCTTCCCACAGGTCCGTGGGGGAAAGCTCGGTTCCAAGGGCGAGGATACAGTCCGAATTCCGCAGCAGCTCCTTCACCGCCGGAAAATGAAGCCGCGCACCGAGGCAGAGGGGGTGGTCGTCCGGGAGGATTCCCTTTCCCGCCGAGGTCAGCGCCACGGGAGCGGAGAGCTTCTCTGCGAGGAGCCTCACCGCTTCTGCCGCTCCCGCGGCGCCTCCTCCGGCGATGATGAAGGGCGACCGGGCTGCTGACAGGCTCCGGGCAGCTTCGCCGGCAAGCCCTTCAGGAAGGGGGTGTCCCTCTCCGCGCACCGGTTCACCGGCGGGCAGGCCGCAGGGTTCGTCGAGATAGTCCAGGGGAATCTCCACGTGCACGGGCCCCGGCCGTCCTTCGACGGAGAGCCTGAGGGCCCGCTCAACGAGAAGAGGAATCTCCTCCGGTGACGACGCCCGGAAGGAACCCTTGGCGACCGAGGAGGACATGACGGTGGAGTCCCGAAGTTCGTGAAGGTAGCCGGAACGGCCTGAAAGAAACCGCGAGGGAATCTGGGTGGTTACAGCGACCATGGGGACCGAATCGTGAAAGGCCTGGCCGAGGGGCGTGAGGATATTGGTGAGTCCGGGTCCGGTGATGGCGAGAACCACTCCCGGTGTTCCCGTGGATTTGCCCCATCCGTAGGCCATGAACCCCGCCCCCTGTTCGTGGCGGGTGGTAATGTGCCTTATGGGGCCGGATGCGAGACCTTCGTAAAGAGAAAGGTTGTGAATGCCCGGTATGCCGAAGAGAACGGAAATGTTCATGCGCTCCAGGACCCGGACGGCTGTTCTTCCGCCGGTATTCCCTGCCATTGAATCGACCTCCTGATGGAAAATGATGGTATTGTACGAAACGGGACGCCCCCCTTCCGGGGGGCATTCCGATGAACACCAAAACGGGAAAATGACAATAGATGATGAATTCCTGGCGACGGAGTTCCTGGCAAAAATCGCAGAAGCGGATCAGGGGATTGGAAAAACCGGTTTGTTCCGGCACCAGGATAAGACGCTGCTATCCATGATGCCGCACACCATCTGCACGCACTGCAATGCGCGTCCCGAAGCAACCATTCGGCCCGGAGGCCGGAACCGGGGAGGACCTAAACCAGTGCTTCGATGGCCGTCACGTTGATGTACATCTCGCCGCTTCCCAGGGATGAGCGCACATCCCCCTGCACTCTCACAGGCACCCCTTCCTTCAGGTCCTTCATTTCTTCCTGGATGCGGGGGTCATAAATCCTGGCGAGAAGAAAGTCCTTTCTGACGCTCCCGTCCGTCCCCGGCGTGTCCTGGCGCACCGAAAAGGGCATGTATTTCTTCGGCTTGCCGGCGCTGGCCTCGACGCGGATCAGATGGAGCGTCCCCGAAACCGTCACGATGTTCTCCGTCAGCATCTGGACATCAACTCCCATTCCCTGAAAGTGTGTGTTGCCTCTGCCTGGAAACCTCGTCATCATCCTGTTCTTTACATAATACGCTCATATTTTACCTTTTTTTCCCCCGTTTGTCTCCCGCCTTTTCCGCGCAAATGTTTCGTGCATCATATCTTCTATCCTTCAATTCTCAGCCGAAGGAGCGTTTCCTCCAGTGGGGCGCCGGTTTTCCTGTCCCATCCCCTGGCGTCGTAATATTCGTCAAGCATGAGATCGTAGTTCCGGACGGCGCTTTCCGGGCTGCCGGCATATTTCCCGAAGGCAGGCAGGGTCCGCGCCCTGTCCGGGAGACGGTCCTGTTCTCTTCCGAAGCCCTCACGGCAGTTGAAGAGGCGCTGCAGGTTCGTCACCCGCTCCGCCGTCTCCAGAAGCTCCTCTCCCGTCACGCTCCAGCCCGTCAGAGCCGAGAGCATGGCCGCATATTCCCTTGGGGTTATGCCCACGTACATGTAAAACTTGCAGGTGCCGAGGATGTCGGGGAGAGCCCCTCCGTCCTGCAGGATCCTGGTCGCCTCGCCCTTTCCTTCCTCGTCCCATCTGTTGAGCCTTCCCGGTTCGGGCAGACCGAAGGGAACCAGCCCGAAGTCGGTGTGGGCGCAGTCGTAGGCCACCGTTTCGAGGGGATGGATATGGCACATGCCCCTGTTGCCCGTGCCGTAGCTCACGGCAAGGGTCTTGCCTGCCCGGGGATCGTGGCAGGGCCCCTCCAGGCCCTTCACGTGAACGGCGAACCGCTCCGCCCCTCCGCCGATTGTTTCCGCCGCCCTCCTGACGCCGTCGGCGAGAATATCGCCGATGCCTTCCCTGAGGGCGATCATCTCCACGAGCCGGGGAAGAACGGCGCCGTTCCCCCAGGAAAGATCCAGCCCCCCCGCTGCCTCAGGGGAGACCAGTCCCTTCTCCGCGCACTCGAACAGGAAGCCGATGACCGCTCCCGTGGAAATTGTATCGATGCCGAGCTCGTTGCAGAGGTACCCGCAGTGCACGGCACAGTCCACGTCCTCGTTGAGAACATAGGCGGTGAAGGATCCCACGGTCTCGTACTCTCCCCCGTCGTGTTCGGGAGTCTTCCAGGGACCGTTCTCAACGCGGACCTTCCGCCCGCACTTCATGGGGCATCCCTTGTAGCAGCCCGTGGAGGCCACCTGGTTTTTCCCGAAGAAATGGGAGGAGACCGCCTCACCCTTTCCCCAGGAGTTGGACTGCCAGTTTTTCGTGGGAAGGTCGCCGATCCGGTCGGAGTTCTCGTACCCTCCCATGGTGCCGAGTTCCGTGAATCCCGGCGTATTGGGGCTTTCCTTCACGATCCCGTGGGCTGCGCGCACCTCACGCATCCAGGCGGCGGGATCGGCGGGGGTGATTCTTCCAGTTCCCTTCACCGAGACGGCGGCCACGTTCTTCGAACCGAGGACGGCTCCGGCCCCGATGCGCCCGGCGGCCCTGTGGCCCACCATGACGGAGGCGAAGAGCACGCCCTTTTCTCCCGCCGGGCCGATGGTGAGGACGGAATGCCCTTCAAGGGCTTCCCGCTCCTTCACGAGCTTCTCTCTTTCCAGCACCTTCCTGCCGGTGAGAAAGGCTCCGTCCCGGAGCTCCACTCTGTCGTCGGTGATAACGATATGCACGGGACGGTCCGAGGCGCCGGAGAGCACGACGAAGTCGTACCCCGCCCGCTTCAGCTCCGGACCGAAGTCACACCCGACTCTGGCCTCGCCCCATCCCCCGGTGAGGGGAGACTTGCAGCAGACCGACAGGCTTCCGCCGCCCGGAACGGCATTGTCCGTGAGGGGACCGGTGGCGAGGATAAACAGGTTTTCCGGGCCCAGGGGGTCCGCTCCGGGAGGCACTCCGTCGTAGAGGAGACGGGCGGCGTACCCCGTTCCTCCAAGCCAGGGCCGTATGGTTTCAGCGGAAAGTTTCTTCCGGGAAATCCCGCCGGACGTGAGGTCGATCCACAAAATCGTGCCGGCGTAGCCGAACAGTTTCTCCATGAGACCAGCTCCTTTTCCGCTTTTACTATACCAGACGGCGGCACGGATCCCCCCATGAAAAACGCCCCGCCCGGACCCCGGGCGGGGCTTCCTGCCTGATGAGACTGAGGGCTTCGGGACAAAGGATGCTCATTTCCCTTCCGCTTCGGTCCTCGGGCGATGAACGTAGACGCTGCATGGGGCGTTGGCCACCACCTTGGCCGCCACGCTGCCCAGGAAGAACCGCTCCATGGCTCCCAGCCCCCGGTGGCCGATCATGATCATGAACGCCCCGTTCTCCTCGGCGAACTTCACGATCTGGTCGTAGACCTTTCCGGACCTCACCGAAATGGACATCCTGGGAATGGTCTTCCCGAGGGCTTCCATTTCCACCTTGATAAACTCCTCGAACTGCGCCTTTACTTCTTCGTCGGACGGCGGGATGACCACCGTCCCTTCCCCGTAGAACACGGGCTTATGCTCCGAAAGGGCGATGACATGGAGAAAGAGCATGTCGGCATCCGGTTCGCGATTTGCGTAATGGATGGCGTAATCCACTACGCCCCTGCTGGCCTCGCTTCCATCGATCGCCACGACGACTTTCTTCATCTGAATCCCTCCTTCGCCGCCCGGAAAACGGGCGGGCAAATCCCCGGTACCACCAGCCATGGAAGGTTTTCCCGGAACAATTATAGCACAAAATTCGCTATCTAGATTGAATTATTAGTTTATTTAACCCTGCCTCCGAAACCGGAGGGCGGAGCCTCTTTCCCTAAATCCGCAGGCAGCGGGGAGCGTCACCGGTGCTCGCTTGGGCCGTCGGTGCAGATTGTCATCCTTGACAACTGCACCTGAAACCGACATCCATGTCGGTTTCTCGGTCCGGGCGCTGTCCCCCAGGGGATCATCTCTTCGCCCCTGGGGGGCGAATTCACCTTATGCCCGGCGACACTCCCTCTGCCAGGAAAAGCTGCGGATTTAGGCTTTCGCAGCTCTCTCCTTTTTCTCCTCTCCATGCTAGAATTACGCTGAATATACCCACTATTGTTCTGGGAGGCTGGTCATTGTGAATCGTTCCGTAGGTTTCCGTACCGCACTGCTCCTTCTTCTTCTCTTTTTCCTGGCAGCGGGTTCCTGGGGCCCGGCGTTCGCCCAGGATGAGGTCACGACCCATATCGAGCTCATCCTGGACGCTTCGGGGAGCATGTGGGCAAAACTCGGCAGCTCCACCCGGATCGAGGTGGCGAAGGATGCCCTCGGCAAAATCATCGACGACCTGTCGGAGCGGAAAGGGATCGCCGTGGGGCTGCGGGTCTACGGCCACAGGACAAACGACTGCAAGGACTCGAAGCTGGAGATCCCCATCGGCCCCCTGGACGGAAAAAAAATGAAGGATTTCATCGGGAAAATCAAGCCCAAGGGGAAAACCCCCATCGCCTATTCCCTCCAGGAGGCGGCGAAGGACTTCCAAAAAGACTTCACCGGCAGCAAGGTGATCATCCTCGTCACCGACGGACTCGAAAGCTGCGGCGGAGACCCCTGCGCGGCGGCGAAGGCCCTGGCGGAGAAGGGTATCGTCTCGAAAATCCACGTGGTGGGATTCGGAATGGACAAAAAATCGGTCTCCCAGCTCGAATGCATCGTGAAACCGTCCGCAGGTCTTCTCCTGGAGGCGAACAGCGCCGCCGAGCTTGCGAAGGCCTTTGATACCATCGTGAAGACAGCGCTGGACACGAACCTGGAGGTCAAGGGGCTCGACGGGAAAGGGAACCCGGTCGCCATGAAGGTCTCCGTTCTGCAGGAAGGGGATGAGATCTTCACTGAAGAGGGCGAAACGGTGAAGAAGAATCTCCCCGAGGGAAGCTACCTCGTGCGGGCAACAGCGGCCGACACGGGGGAAGAAGTCTTCTTCGAGGGAGTGGACCTGGTGGAGGACAAGCTCACTTCCCTGAAAGCGGTGTTTTCAATTGCCCGGATCCGGGCCAGGGCGCTGGACAGCACCGGAAAGCCCGTCCATGCGGAATGGGAGGTCTTCGGGAAGGAGAACCAGGAGGAACCCGTGGTTCGCTTTTCCGGCTCCGACTGGATCACCGAAGTGCTCTCGCCTGGGGAATATACCCTCAGGGCGCGCCACAATGACACAGGGATGACCATGTCGGCAGAGGCCGCTCCCGGAGACGGCGAGACGGCGGTCGTGGAGCTCGTTTTCGCCCAGGGCAAGCTGATTCTCTCGGGCCTCGACTCCAACGGCAAGCCGGTCTACACCGACTCCGCCGTCTACAGGGCTCCCTACGACAAGGACAATCCTGACAGAGTGGGCACCGACGGCGGCAACACC